>JAVVSI010000032.1:0-8628 GCA_036654315.1 Evtepia sp.
CAGCGGGGGATATCTTCCCTATCTGCGGAAAGAAATATTGCGTGAATCGGTACGCGTGAAAGCGAAGTTGTCACGGAAGTCATTTCCGGCGGTTCTGTGACCAACTCGCTGTCTGCGCGCGTGAAATAAATCCAAGTCACCAGAAACAGTACGCTCACAGCTATGATTTTATATTTTTTATGCCTTTTTTTCCCGTAATGATAAACATGGTTTTTCCGTGACATTCAAACATACGCCCCCCGCCCTTATGTAGCTTGCATCAGCCAGCGCAGTAGGTAAAGCAAGCCAAAACCCGGTAGTCCCAACACACCCAGCGTCAAGGCGTTAAAGCAGTTGACACCCAGCGAAAAGCCAAGCCCTAATTTCCCACATAAATACAAAAATAAAAGCCCTACTCCGGAGCGCATAAACACACGAAGCAAATAGCCAAACGGTTTGCGAACTAAATATAAAATGAAGGGACTTGCCAAAATCAAAAAAACTGTCATGAAAAATCCGTCCTCCCTGCCGATTGCGCCTTGCGATCCAAAGGCGTCGATCCCATCATGCCTTTGATTTGTCGCAATAAATAGGTATGTCGTGCCTGTAATGCCTTGATTTCAAAGAGATAAAATTCGACTAAATCCGGATCGCAGACTAAGTTAAACCCCGCATAGGCCGCTGCAAGTGCTTGATTCGTCTCCGATAAACTTTCCCGTAAAGTACGACCTTCTTCCCCATCGAATTGCTTCTTTCGCATGATGAATCCCCTTTCACAAAGTATATGGAAACAGTGTGACCCTTTATGCCCCAATTTATGCGTCTAGTTTCGGCGGATAACTTGACAGACAGTCATTTGTCGGATATTATATGTGTAACAAAGTGCGGGAGGAGGTTCTTATGCCTAAAAAAGAATACGGCAATACTTCAATCTCCGTCCTAGAAGGTGCAGATCGCGTCCGAAAACGCCCCGGTGTCATCTTCGGTTCGGATGGCTTGGATGGTTGCCAACACGCAGTCTTTGAAATCCTTTCGAACTCCATTGATGAAGCCCGCGAAGGCTATGGAAATCAAATCATTGTAACCCGTTATAACGATGCTCGTATCGAGGTGGAAGACTTCGGAAGAGGCTGTCCGGTGGATTTTAATGAGAAAGTCGGAAAATATAACTGGGAACTCGTCTTTTGTGAACTCTATGCCGGCGGAAAATATGACAATAATCAGGGTGAGCATTATGAATATTCCCTCGGTCTCAACGGCCTCGGTGCTTGCGCAACACAATACGCCTCCGCCTTTATGGATGTCACGGTACGCAGAGAAGGCAAACGATACGATCTCCATTTCGAAAAAGGTTCTCTCGTCGGAGATCTCCGCGTCTCAGATGGAGATCGAAAAAAAACAGGAACTTGTACCGTTTGGAAACCGGATCTCGATGTCTTTACCGATATCAATATCCCACCCGAATTTTTCGTGGATATTCTACGCCGTCAGGCCGTTGTCAACGGCGGGATTACTTTTTTATTCAAAAATGAAACAGAAACCGGTTTTGAAGAAACAACCTTTTGTTACCCAAATGGAATCGTCGACTACATCGCAGAACTAACGGGAACCGAAACCATTACAGAACCTGTATTTTGGGAAGCGGAACGACGCGGGCGTGACCGTGCCGATAAACCGGATTATAAATTAAAACTATCCGTTGCCTTTTGCTTTTCCAACCGTCTGCGTCTGATTGAACATTATCATAACTCTTCCTGGTTGGAGCATGGCGGATCGCCTGAAAAAGCAATGCGTTCCGCGTTTTTGTCCGCCTTTGACGGCTGGCTGAAACAAAATGGTAAATATGCCAAAAATGAGAGCAAATTGACTTGGGCCGATTTACAGGAAACTCTGGTTTTTGTCTCCAACAACTTCTCAACTCAGACTTCTTATGAAAACCAAACCAAAAAAGCAGTCAGTAATAAGTTTATCCAAGAAGCAATGACGGAATTCCTGCGAGAAAATCTCCAAATTTTTCTCATTGAAAATCCCCAAGCCGCAGAACGGGTCGCAGAACAGCTCTTAATTAACAAACGAAGCCGTGAAGCAGGTGAAAAAGCGCGTTTGAATCTGAAATCCAAAAATCTGGTGGGGAGTATCGACATTGCAAACCGCGTTCAGAAATTTGTGGATTGTCGGACGCGTGACGCATCCAGACGTGAAATCTATATCGTCGAAGGGGATTCTGCACTCGGTGCCTGCAAGATGAGCCGCGACGCAGAGTTTCAGGGCATTATGCCGATCCGCGGTAAAATCCTAAACTGTCTCAAGGCAGATTACGCACGTATTTTTAAAAGCGATATCATCGGTGACCTGCTAAAAGTCCTCGGCTGTGGGGTGGAAGTCCAACACGCAGGTGCAAAAGATATTGCAACTTTTAATTTGTCCGCCCTCCGCTGGAATAAAGTCATTCTCTGTACCGATGCCGACGTGGACGGATTTCAGATCCGCACGCTCTTGTTAACCATGCTGTATCGCCTCACCCCCACCTTAATTCGAGAGGGTTATGTCTATATCGTGGAATCTCCGCTTTACGAAATAGAGGGGGACAATAAAACATGGTTCGCGTATTCGGATCAGGAAAAAAATGAGATCGCAAAAAAAAATAAAGACAAAAAATTAAACATTCAACGTTCCAAGGGTTTGGGCGAAAACGAACCCGAAATGATGTGGCTCACAACCATGAATCCCGGAACCCGCCGTCTCATCCGCGTGATGCCGGCAGATATTGAGGCCACCGCCGCATCGTTTGACTTGTTGCTCGGAGATAACTTAGCCGGTCGAAAAGAGCATATCGCAGAAAATGGTTACAAATATCTGGAACTTGCCGACATTTCCTAAGTGTTCCCGTGTGTCATGTACACACATATAATATAAGGAGGAAACCAACTATGAAAAAGCTCTATTCCATCTTACTTACCGTTGCCATGATCTTTTCTCTTGCTATCCCGACAATGGCAGTGTATGAGCCTACCGCAACCAACGACGCAATCTTCACCGTTCTCTCCGACCTGCCAAATTCAATGGTCACAGCTCCCATTGTAACATCCGATGTCATAGCCGATTCGACGCAAATCAATCAACAAATTACGGAAAAAGGCGGCGTACCCGGTCAACTCAACGTCCTCCTGAACGACAAATGCGTCAAATTCCCCGATGCAGTACCGGAAATTGTCAATGGTCGTACTATGGTTCCGATTCGCGCGATCATGGAGTCTCTTGGCGCAGAGGTCAAGGATCTCGGCAACCGGAATATCTCTATCAAACGCGGTGACGTAACCATGCAACTCCAAATTGGCGGTGATAAACTGACCACAACAGGAAAAGATGGAAAAGCGGTCGTCACGACCATGGATTCCAAGCCTTATATCAAGGCAGATCGTACCTATGTTCCTGTTCGTTTTCTCAGCGAAGCCTGCGGTTTCGATGTGTTTTGGGACAATGACTATAGAACCGCCGTTGTCATTGATCAGAAAAGCATCGTCGCCGATATGGATCAGGATTTCACAATCATCAATAAACTTTTAAAAGCACAGCTGGCTGTCACCCCATCTAAAATGGAGGGTAACACCCAGTTCACCGCTAAAGTGGACGTTTTGAAACCGAGCAAAACAACCTACTCCATCCCCGGCACAATCAAAACATACACTTCCGGCACCAGCACCATGCGGATGGATATGAGCATTGATGGCTCCAATCTGTTGCCGCTGATTGATCAGCTGGTCAAAGATGCCTCGAAAGACCTCGATCAGAATGCCCCGGAACTCAAAATGATCCAAGATCTGAAACCCCTTGTCAAAGACTTCAAATGTTCCCTGCTTGTGACCGAAGAGGGCGGCTACTACTTCTATATGCCTTTGATGAATTACTTCCTCAAAGCAGAGGGTTCTATGCCAACCGTAAACGACAAAACATGGATCAAGATGATGGATATGCCCGACATGAAGGAGCTTATGAACAATCCCTCTATGGGGAGTGTCCTGTATAGCAGTCTTATGTCTAGCATGGACATGATGGAAGGTGCGATGTCCAGTTTCTATACCTATGATATGCTCCGGGCAAGCGGCAAGTCTTGCGTTGCTATGCTTGGAGACAAAACCTTTACACAAAAGGGTCTGACTTACCAGTGGGATTTGAAGCTGGATCAACTACTCAAAGATATGTGGGCAGACACGGGCGCTTCTCAGGCTGATCTCGATGAAATGAACGCCGAGATGAGCAAAATAATTAAAAATGCCACATTTAGTATGACCTTCGGACTGGATGCTTCTTACACCATGAAGGGCGATTTCAAATTCATGACTGATGACACCGGCACACAGGCCATCGAGATCAATCTCAACTCCACAGGCGATATGAAAAAAAGTTCCACCTCTCTTCTCGTCAAAGCAACCGATATGTTCAATTTTGGGCTGGAAGGCTCGTCTACTTATAAAATACCGACCACTTTACCGGATATGACACTCCCTGCCGATTCCAACGTATTTGATCTAATGCATGCGCTGACAGGCGTGTAAGGGATGACCTTGTCATAAAAAGAGCGCACGCCGTCTTTGGTTTTTCATGGAAACCGAGGGCGGCGTGTGCATACTTCACATACCCAACGGAGGAAACCTCTCAATGCCTAAAAAAGGAAAAAAACCATCAAAGGTACTTGGACTGTCCGCCGAGGTGCTGGAACAGCCCATTACCGAAACACTTGAAATCAACTATATGCCCTATGCCATGTCGGTCATTGTCTCGCGTGCAATTCCCGAAATTGATGGGTTTAAACCGTCGCATCGAAAGTTGCTGTATACCATGTATCAAATGCACCTGCTTGGCGGCTCGCGTACCAAATCCGCGAATGTCGTCGGCTCAACCATGAAACTCAATCCGCACGGTGATGCCGCTATTTATGAAACCATGGTGCGCCTATCTCGCGGCTATGGCGCGCTCTTGCATCCCCTTGTCGACTCCAAGGGGAACTTCGGCAAAGTATTTTCCCGCGATATGGCATACGCCGCTTCTCGTTATACGGAGGTGAGACTGGATGCTATCTGTGCGGAGCTGTTTAAGGATATTGACCACGATACGGTGGACTTTGTCCCGAACTACGACGGTTCCCTCATGGAGCCAACCCTGCTGCCTACGACATTTCCAAACGTACTCGTCAGTGCGAACTCCGGTATCGCGGTCGGGATGGCATCCAGCCTCTGTGGCTTCAATCTGGTAGAAGTCTGTGATACCACAATCGCCCGTATCCGCCACCCGGAAGCCGATCTCTTAAACACCCTCAAAGCACCCGATTTCCCTACCGGTGGACAAATTCTCTTCCATCACGAGGAGATGGCAGAAATTTATCGCACTGGGCGTGGCTCCTTTAAAGTGCGCTCAAAATGGCGTTATCTGGATAAAGAAAACCTGATTGAGGTATTTGAAATTCCTTATTCTACCACCGCAGAAGCCATTATTGATAAAGTTGCAGAACTCATTAAAAACGGACGTATTCGGGAAATCGCAGATATGCGGGATGAAACCGATCTCTCCGGCCTGAAACTGACCATTGATCTGAAACGCGGCGTGGATCCCGATAAATTGATGCAAAAACTGTATCGCATGACGCCACTGCAAGATTCCACCTCCTGCAATTTTAATATTTTGATCGGCGGAATGCCCCGCGTGATGGGTGTCGGCGAAATTTTGGATGAATGGACAGGGTGGCGCATAGGCTGTATCCAGCGTCAGGCAAAGTTTACCATGCAACAAAAAGAAGAAAAACTGCATCTCTTACTCGGTTTGAAAGAAATCCTCCTTGATATTGACCGCGCCATCCGGATTATCCGTGAGACAGAAGAGGAAAGTGCTGTCGTTCCGAACCTCTGCGAAGGGTTCCGGATTGATGCAGTACAAGCGGACTATGTCGCGGATATCCGTTTGCGTAATATCAACAAGGAATATATCCTGAAACGAATCGGTGAGGTTTCAAAATTGGAGGAAGAAATTGCGGATTTGCGGGATTTATCCGAAAAACCTGCACGCGTACGCCGTGTTATTATCGAACAACTGGAACAGGTCAAGAAAAAATATGGCCAGCCGCGTCGAACAGATATCTTAACTCAATTTGATCTCAGCAGCGAACCTGACCCCGCCGAAGAGATTCAGCCCTATCCAATCCATGTGTTCCTCTCACGCGAGGGATACCTGAAAAAAATTACGCCGCAATCTCTTCGTATGAGCGGAGAACAAAAATTCAAAGAGGGAGATGGTCTTTGGAAAACCTGGGAAGGCATCAATGGGGAAGAACTCCTTGTATTCACAGACAAACAACAGTGTTATAAAACGCGCCTCTCTGACTTTGAGGACAGCAAAGCAAGTCTTTTGGGGGACTATCTGCCCGCGAAACTAGAGATGGAATCCAATGAAACGATCTTGTGGATTTGTTCTCCCGATGATTACAGCGGTCAACTCCTCTTCTTTTTTGAAAACGGAAAAGTCTCCCGCACCGAACTCTCCGCCTATCAAACCGTCAATCGTCGTAAAAAACTAACTGCTGCATTTTCGGACAAAAGTCCATTGGTAACTGCCATGCGCGTGACAGCGGAAATCGACATTGCCTTGTTTTCAACAGAGGGTCGTGCTTTGGTTTTTTGTAGTGATGCGCTTGCAACAAAAAATACAAGAACTGCGCTGGGTACGGTGATTATGACGCTCAAACCAAAATATAAATTGCAAAATGCACTCCCACTTTCCAAAATTCAATTGTCGTCCGTATCGCGTTACCGCGCCAAAAGCTTGCCCGCGACCGGCGCACGCCTAAGCGAGGGAGATCGCGACGTAGCGCAGCACATTTTGGTGAAAGAAGAATTGTCATGAAAAAAAATGCGCTTGAAATTTTTCGCTCCTATACCATCATCACAGTCGCCTCTTTGGTGTATGCACTGGCGTTCAACTGCTTCTACGCACCGAATAATATCGCATATGGCGGCGCAACCGGTATCGCTCAGATGATTAACCGACTCTTCGGCACTCCTACCGTCGGTGTTCTCATCATTCTGCTCAACATTCCACTTTTTATCATCGCCTTTCGCGTATTTGGCGCAAAATTGATTCTGGCCTCCGTTTACGCCATCGTTGTCAGCTCCGCACTCATTGATATCATTGGTGGCATATACACATTTGCACCCTTGCATGAACCCATCATGGCATCTATTTTCGGCGGCGTGACGCTGGGAACCGCTGCGGGACTGATCTTCCGTGAAGGTGCCTCCCTGGGCGGAAGTGATATGCTCACACGCCTACTCCGTTTGAAAATGCCCGGACTCTCGGTCGGTCAGGTTATGATGTCGATTGACTTGGTTGTCATTGCGGGCGTATCTCTGGTATTCGCACAGCTGAATAGTGCGCTGTATGGCATCGTCGCTTTGTACTTATCTTCAAAGATGATGGACCGTATGCTCTACGGCGTCGATCCGGCAAAAGTGGCTTATATTATCAGCAGCAAAACCGAAGAAATCTCATCCAAGATTATTAAACAACACCACCGCGGTATAACAATTTTACATGGTGAGGGTGCATGGTCAGGCGATGAAAAACGCGTTCTCATGTGCGCATTTAAAAATCGACAAATTGTTGCATTGAAAAAAATTGTAAAAGAAGCCGACCCGGATGCGTTTTTAATCGTGTGTGAGGCATACGAAGTCCTAGGCGATGGTTTTTTAAAGTATGATCCGAAAAAACAGTAGGGGGCAATGACATGGCAAATTTAGATCGTTTGCGTGAAAATTTGAAGGCACGCGGCTTTGCTTATCAATATTTTAAAACGGGTACTGAAGCAACTGCCTATCTAAACCGGAAATTGGACGCGACCGAAATTGGAATCGGTGGATCCAAAACAGTCGAAGAACTTGGTTTATATACAACGCTCGCAACGCACAATCAAGTCTACTGGCACCATGCCGGTGGCGAAATAACAGACGCAAACCATGCACCGGTATACATCAGTTCCCTCAATGCCCTGGCAGAAACCGGAGAACTCATCAACATAGATGGCAGCGGGAATCGCGTCGCCGCTACCGTCTATGGTGCGAAGCGAGTTTATTTTGTTGTGGGGATCAACAAACTCACACCTGACTATGACAGCGCACTTTTTCGCGCACGAAACATTGCCGCCCCGAAAAATGCACAGCGACTCGGTGTTAAAACCCCTTGTGCAGCCAAGGGTGACCATTGCTATGACTGCAAAAGCCCCGATCGAATCTGTCGTGCCTTATTGGTTCTCTGGGGGAAGCCAAAAAGTGCAGAAGAAACAGAGGTGATTGTAATCGGTGAGGAACTTGGCTTTTAAAAAACGAATTTTATGTGTGTCCCTCCTCCTACTCATGCTGACCGGCTGTGCGCCCGTACTGAATCGAAGCTACACATCCATCACGCCACATACCCAATTTTCAGATGAGGACGCAGATGTCTTACGCGCTGAAAATTATCAGGGTCTTGTCAGTGCAGTCTTGCATCTGGTATCGGGTGCGGAATCCAAAGGCGTGATCCGACTCTATAACTATCCGGGTGCTGCGGAGAGCGATTTGGATGCGGCCTGTTTAGAGGTCACGCAACAGGATCCTTTGGGTGCTT
>JAVVSI010000033.1:0-8626 GCA_036654315.1 Evtepia sp.
GGTAGCGTTTGGAATTCCCTCTCCGAGTTTCCGCACGCCGAGTAACTTTAATTTTCCATCCAAGCAGGCGAGAAACGACATTTCGTTGCGTGCTGCGAAGAAATAGGGGGTAAAGAGGCTGTGAATATTTTGAGAAGAATCAAGAATGATATCATCATTGAGACGAGAAGAGAGATATTTGGCAGAGAGTGCAGGAATCAATTTGATCAGTGTTGCGGTATTTTCACCGACGCCGGGAACCTTTAGCAGAAGCTCAGTTTCCGCGTCAAACACTCCGGAAAGGGTACCGAAGGTATTGATGAGTGTATGCGCCAGTTCATTGACATCCCCTTGCAGACGCGAATAGAAGAGCAAAAGTTCCAGGGCGCGAATATCGGGGAAGTGACTGAGGCCACCGCTGAGGAATTCTTTTTTGACACGGTCGCGGTGTCCTGCGTGCATGCCCATGGTACAAAACTCCCTATTATGTTACATTCAAAGTATCGTAGATATTATACTACGATTTTTGAAAAGAGACAAGCGGAAAAGAAAGGCGTTGTGTGTTTTATTGCAGAAAGTGGGAAGAGGGAAGCAATTCAAAGAGAAAAGTCCTCGTCTTGGAGTCGGCTAAAGTCGGCGATGGGTGGTGGGGGTGGAATGCGTTTGAGGGGGTTATAGCGAAAGGAATGGCAGTGATCACCGATAGGCATGATTCCCTTTTTGATACAAAGGACTTGATCTTCGTTGAGTTTTGCGCTTTTTTGGCAGTAGGTGCATCGTGGCTCGATTTTTTTGGAAAAAAGCATAAGTGGCCTCCTTAAGTGAAAGGTGGACTCCAAACGGATGATTGAGGGAAAAATTAACAGTTTGCTCATGTCATTCTATTATAGAGCAGAACGCTCTGTTTTTCCACCCCTTTTTTTGGAAAAAATGAGAGAAAAAACGCCGGCGATGCACCAAAGAGCAAGAAGCTCGTGTTTCAGTAAGGAGAGAGGAGGAAAAGCGAAAAAAGTGGGTGTATAAGTAGGGACAGACAGGGTGGGCGGGCAGAGTGGCATCAAAAGGGCTGTTAACGATGCAGCGATGATTGCTTGCAATAATTTTCCACAAAAATAGGGACGAAGAGGTAGTTTGGCAGTGCGAAGAAAGGGGATGGTTTGACAGTGAACAGATAAGCCGCCCCAAGCGAGTAAAAAGGCAGCGAGTGGGAGGGGGGAGTGCGCGTTGAGGGAGCAGATAGCGGTGGAGAGTTCGAATATACCGATGAAGAGTGGGCGGGTGAATTCGGGTGCAAGAATCGGAGAGAGGAGAGTGATGAGATAGGACAGTGCGCCGGACTTGTCTGCAAGTGAGACAAGAACAGTAAACAGAATGACAAAAGCGGAGACATTGAGCGTTGAAAAAAAGGAATCTCTGACACAGTCGGGGAAAACAGAGAGAAAGGATGGATTTGTTTGATGGGGAGGGATTGTTTGTGTTTGGGAAGAGGAGGGAAGAAAGAAACGAGATAAAAAGCCGACACAGACTGCGGCAGAGAGGTGTGTAAAGAGAAGAAAAAAACCGACGGAGCGGGAAGAAAAAACGCCCAAGCCGGTTACGGAGAGGAGGAAAGCGGGGCCGCAGTTGTTGCAAAAGAGAGAGAGCCGAATGGCATCATTTTTGGAACATTGCCGTGAGAGATAGAGTTCGGAAAGTGTTCTAAGCCCGACGGGATAGCCACCGATTGCCCCGAGAACGAGCGGGGAGGCACAAACACCATCCAGTGCGAATAAGGGACGCATAATTGGTTTGAGTAATTTGCCAAAAGAGCTTGCAAGGCCGAGTGAGACGAAAAGGGAAGAGAGTACAAAAAAGGGGAAGAGGGATGGAATCATAACATCAAGACAGAGCGTAATACCATATTTGGCGGCAGCGGTGCTTTGGGCGGGGAAAGAAAGAAGAAGCAGGGCAAAGAGAAGTAAGGATACCGTAAGAGGGAAACGTTTCAAGGAAAGCACCTCCTGCGCATTGGGGTGTTTGCGATACACATAAGCCTATGCAAGACAAGCGGAATGATTGCATGTCCGAGAAAGATATAGTATAATGGCGAAAAATGAAAAGGGAGTAGATGGATGAAACGAGTATTGGCGTTGACAATCGCACTATTGTTATGTGTGGGTGCTTGCCAAAAGGCAGTACCGGTCGCATCAAAAACGGAGTTGTTATTGGATACGGTTGTGACAATTACATTGTATGATCGTACGGACACTGCTTTGATAGATCAAGCGATGGATGAGATCCGGCGATTGGAGGGATTGCTGAGCGTAGAAAAGGAGGGCAGTGATCTCTATCGTCTGGCAGAAATGGCAGGCAAGGCTTGGGTAGAGATTGCGCCGGAGACTGAATATGTGTTGCGGGTTGCGAAAGAGTATGAGAGCTTATCGGGCGGATATTTTGATATTACAGCCGGACCACTGATTGAATTGTGGAACATACGCGACAATGCAGGACATTATCCCACAACAGAAGAACTGACCGCAGCGCGTGCATTGATTTCGTCGGATGAATTGCTTGTGGAATCGGGGCGTGCGTATTTAACAAAAGCAGGAATGCGTGCAAATTTGGGCGCAATTGCAAAGGGGTATATTGCAGATTGTGTCAAAACGCTCTTGGTGAAAGAGGGCGTGACCAGTGGTGTGATCGACTTGGGGCGTAATATTTTGTTAATCGGTAGTGAAGGCGAGCAGCCATTCCGTATAGGGGTACAGGATCCGTTTCATGCGGATGGCGCACGGATTGGTGTTTTGTCTGCGACGGATCAGAGCATTGTGACATCGGGGATATACGAGCGATACTTCGAATATGAAGGGAAGCGATATCACCACATATTAGATCCGTTCAGTGGATACCCATCGGATAACGGCGTGGCTTCCGTGACTATTTTAAGTCAAAAATCAATCGATGGGGATGCATTGTCCACAACCTGCTTATTGTTGGGGAAAGAAAAAGGACTGGCTCTGATTGAAAGTTTACCGGAAACGGAAGCATTATTTATCATGACAGACGGAACGCGCATATTGAGTAGCGGAATGGAATTAGAGCAGTAAGGAAGGCGAAAAACCTTAAAATATCCAAAATTTTCTTTGGATATTTTAAGGTTTTCTTCAAACAATAGGATAAGAGCATTGCTAAAAGGAGCGAATATATGAAAGCAACCGGTATTGTCCGTCGTATTGATGATCTAGGGCGCGTGGTTATTCCAAAGGAGATTCGCCGTACGATGCGAATCCGCGAAGGTGATCCCTTGGAAATTTACACCGATAAAGATGGCGGAGTGATTTTTAAAAAATACTCTCTTCTGAATGGTTTGGGAGACTTTTCCGCACAACTCTGTGAAACACTGAATAAAACGACCGGGCGCATTGCCGTAATCACAGACCGCGATTCTTGTATTGCCGTTGCAGGTTCCGCAAGGCGAGAACTGACCGATAAACGTGTATCTCCCTTGCTTGAAGGGCTGATGCAGGCGCGAAAGCTTTACCGTCGTAGTAAAGATGAAACTGAGATTCCGATTTGTGAGGAATCCGATGTATTTTTTGTTGCGGCGGCGGCCCCCATTTTGTCGGGTGGTGATATACTTGGTTCTGTGGTATTTTGCGGTACAGCCGAAAATCCGCTTGCCGATGAAGTGGAGTTTAAACTCGCACAAACAATTGCAGGATTTTTGGGAAAGCACATGGAATCATAAACAAAACGCGCCTCTGTCATAGGGGCGCGTTTTGCGGTACAACTTTTTTGTGTTGATTTTGATGGGAATAATGTGTCAAGCATGTGACGATTTATATTGTATGAGAGTAGGAGGCGTGTTATAATACCAAGAGTTGTCTCATGATTTGGAATATATAGATTGAGAAGGGAATATGGAAAATGAAGAGGTTGTCTATTTTGCTTGCGATAGTTTTGTCTATCTCCATTTTGTTGCCTGCTTGTACCGAACAAACACCACAAATGGCAAAAACAATTACACTCTGGCATTATTATAACGCAGATATTAAAGCGCAATTTGACGCACTTGTCCAAAATTTTAACGAAACAGTAGGAAAAGAGAAGGGAATCATGGTGGATGCCTATTCACTCGGTGGTGTCAATGAATTGTCTGATGCGGTCTACGCTGCCGCCAACAAGGATATTGGTTCAAAAGAGATGCCAAATATCTTTTCCGCTTATTCGGATAGTGCCTTGCGGATTGACGCACTGGGTGCGGTTGCACCATTGGATGAATATTTTTCAAAGGAAGAATTGTCACGCTATCGTCCCGAATTCATTGAGGATGGTCGTTTTGCGGAGGATCGGAGCTTGAAGATTATTCCGGTTGCCAAATCAACTGAGCTGGCCTTTTTAAATTTAACCGCTTATGAAAAATTTGCGGCAGATACCGGTGCAGACCTTTCTACACTGTCTACTTGGGAGGGCATCGTGGATACGGCGAAAAAGTATTATGAATGGTCAGGTGGAAAAGCCTTCTTCGGGATTGATTCCATGGCGAACTTCATGATTCTGGGCAGTAAGCAGTTGGGTTCGGATATTTTCACGACAGATATTCCGGTCAAATTCAATTTGAGTCGCGATCATGCCAAAAAACTTTGGGATACCTATCATACACCCTATATAAATGGATATTTTTCGGCAGTGGGACGCTTCTGTTCGGATGATGTCAAGAGTGGAAGTATTATCATGTTTATAGGATCGAACTCAAGCGCATCCTATTTTCCAAAAACGATTGAGACAGGAAAAGACACGTCCTATGAGACACAATCACAAGTGTTGCCGTATCCTCATTTTGAGGGAAAAGATTTATATTGTGTGCAACAAGGTGCAGGGATGGTCGTTTCCAAGAGTGATCCGGAAACCGAAAAAGCTTGTGTTGAATTTTTGAAGTGGCTGACGGATCCGAAACAGAATGTGGAATTTGCGGCTCGCACTTCGTATCTGCCTGTTGAGAATGAAGCACTGTCTCATGAGACGACAATGGAAGCTTTGAATCTGACCGATGCATCGGATATTCGGTTTCAAACGAGCCAAGCCGTTTATAAAATGTTGGATACATACAAGCTATATGCCGCAAAACCATTCGAGGAAAGTTTTAATGCGCGTAGCATTTTGGAGTCCTCGCTGCGCAGCTATACAAAGAATGACTTTAATGCAATGACGCAGCGTGTGGCAGCAGGTGAAAACAGAGAAGCACTGATCGCGGAGTATTGTGGAGAGACAAATTTTGAGGCTTGGTATCAATCCCTTGTAAATGAAATGGATGCACTCATGAGGTGATCGTTCCGGGCATTAGGGGAGTCGGTAATCGAATGAGAAAAGGAAAATCTGCTCTTTTTAGCTTGACGGCTGCAGTGTTAGCGATAGTACTGGTTCAAATTGCGCTGATTGGTGGTGCCATTGTGGCAAGTAAGGTGTTGCCAAAACTAACCGATAACGCATATGAGATTTTTTCTCAAACGGTCGAAAATCGCACCGGATATATTGAAAGTGAAATGTATAATCGTTGGTCAAAGATTGATGTTTTTATTGATGCCATTGACGCAGCCTATCCGGAGAAATTAGAGCTTTCGAATGAAGAGATGCTCGGTTTTTTTGGTAATATTGCGCCCACGCTGATGACGATGCTCCGCGATACCGGTACAACGGGTTCGTTTATTATTTTGAATGACAATAAAACACTTGACAGTGCGCATTCCTGTCTGTATTTTACAGACAGCGATCCGGGCTATAACGATTTAAAAAACAACAGTGATCTGATGATTCTAAAGGGACCCATTGAATTTGTGAATCAATTTAAGATTCCCTTGCATATTGCGTGGAACTACGGGATCACGCTGTCAGATGAAAATAGAGATCTGTTTTATCAGCCATATGAAGCGGCGCAGACTGTGAAAAATGCGGAACATTTGGGATATTGGTCTATTTCCCCCTCGTTTTCTGATCAGGATACGAAGGTCATTACCTATACAAAGCCGCTGATTTCCGCCACAGGTGAAGTATTCGGTGTGGCCGGAGTTGAGATTTCACAGGACTATCTCTATAAACTGCTGCCCGAAACAGAACTTTCCGGTGAGCAATATAACGCTTATGCCGTAGTCGGGGATAGTGAGGATGGCGGTCTGGAACCCTTGATCGTACAAGGTGCTGTCTTACGCAATCTATTGCCCTATGGTCAAGACATGAGACTTGAAAGGGAAAACGAAAATTTTGACGGCTATGTTTTTGGAAATCCCGAACTTTCACTCAGTGGTCATTTTGAAAAGATACAGCTGTATAATAAAAACACGCCTTTCGATGACAAAAACTGGTATATTCTAGGTGTCACCAACGAATCATCGCTCACACATTACGCAAAGAATTTGACCGGATCTCTCGTGCTTGCGATTACGATATCGCTTGTCATCAGTGTCCTGTTTTCTGTTTTGATGGGTTACTTTTTCTCACAGCCCTTGCAGGCAGTTCGAAGGCAGATTTCTGCATTTCATCCGGGTGAAAAATTGAAACTCCGAAAAACCGGTATTTTGGAAATTGATGCACTGTCTCAAGCTGTGGAGCAGTTGAATGAAGATGTTCTGAATTCCGTTTTAAAAACAGATAAAATTATAGACATGGTCAATTTAGAGATTGGCTCATTTGAGTATAAGAACGGGGAGGATTCCGTGAAAGTGTCCTCTGCGCTTGCGAATATGTTGTCTTTGCCCTGTCGTGAGAATGGTTTTGTAAACAAGCAGATATTTTTGGATTGTATGAATGAGATCAGAAAAAACAAGACCAAAGAGAATATATATGCATTTGCCGTAGAACCTGTTAAGTGGTTGAAGGTAGAATCTGTCACGACAGAGAGCGGCGAACTTGGTATTGTAGTGGATGTAACGAAGGACGAGCTTGCGCGTCTCGCCTTGAAACGCGATCGTGATTTTGATACCCTGACCGGTATTTATAACCGTTTTGCATTCCAGCGTGTCCTCAGCGAACTGTTCGAACATCCGGAATTTGAACACGCTGCATTTGTGATGTGCGATCTGGATAATCTCAAGCACATCAATGATACATATGGTCATGATATAGGGGACGCCTATATTAAGGCGACGGCAAATTTTTTAATGCGTTACTTCAAAGATAAAAAAGCGGTCTATGCGCGTATGTCCGGAGATGAATTTTATAGCTTTATTTATGGCTACGATTCGGTCGAAGAGATACGAAAAATCGTCTTTGGCATGCACCTTGCGTTGAAATCGGAATCCATTGAGTTGCCGGATCATAGCCGATTTCGACTCAAGATGTCTACCGGTGTTGCATGGTATCCGGAGCAATCTCGGATATCGGCGGAGCTTGCACATTATGCGGATTTTGCGATGTATCAGGGAAAACAAACAATCAAGGGTGGCGTACGCGAATTTGACCCGCAACTTTATTTTGAGCAGTCTTATCTTTTCACAGGGAAAGAGGAACTCTATACGATTCTGGATGAACAGCTCTTCGACTATGTCTTTCAGCCGATTATTTGGGCAAGGGATGGTCAGATTTATGGCTATGAGGCACTCATGCGTCCGAATGGGAAAATGGTCGATTCCCCTGATAAGCTGCTTCACTTGGCTCAGGTAGAGGGGCAACTTTGGAAGGTGGAAAAGAACACATTTTATGTTGTATTGGAACTTGCCGTACTGTACCGCGATCTTCTAAAGGGTTGTAAGTTATTTTTGAATTCCATTCCCAATCAAGTACTGAAAGAGACGGAGTATCAGGAACTTGCTTACCTCTACGCGAACGATCTGCCAAACTTGGTCATTGAGATCACAGAAGGCGAAAATATTAACGATACCTCCCTGCGTCGCAAGAAAGATTTGGTGAAAGCGTGGGGGGCACAACTGGCACTGGATGACTATGGAAGTGGATATGCGAATGATATGTTACTGCTGAATTTGGAACCGAATATTATTAAAATTGACCGTTTTTTGGTAGATGGAATTGAGCAGGACAAAAACAAACAGGATATCGTGAAAAGGACCATAGCCTTTGCCAAGGAGCGCGCTGTGACTGTAATTGCGGAAGGAGTGGAAACCGAAATTCAACTGCGGACTCTGATATCGGCCGGCGTCGATTTCATACAAGGTTATTATGTTTCCAAACCGCTTCCGCATCCGAATTTTGATTGTAGTGCCATTGTGGAAATGATTCGTCAGATCCGTGGGGAAAATCAGCAGTAACACTTGTGTTACGGAGTGCGATTAGGGCGTGTGTGAGATACTCCCCCACCTGTTCAGTGGTGGGATGTATGTCACGCACGCCCTAATTGAGAGGAAATGTTTAGGGTATCGCGTCAATTGACATGACGGAAATTTCATAAGCCGTATGTTCGACACTGGACTCCGCTGTTCGTTTGACATAAGTACGACTTTGTAGTCGGCCGTGGAGAGAGATCGGGTCACCTACGGAAAGTTGCGAACAAAAGAGCGCGAGTGATCCCCAAGCAATACAAGGCAGGTAATCGGCGCGGTGGTATTTTCGGTTGACAGCGAGAAGAAAATCGCAAATTTCACGTCCCAGTGGGGTACGGCGTAGGATGGGTGGTTTGCATAATACGCCCGATAAAAGGATTGTATTGCAAGGTTCATTA
>JAVVSI010000034.1:0-5273 GCA_036654315.1 Evtepia sp.
AATGGATATCGACGCTCTCCCATATGGTTGTCATAGGGGGGGCGGCAGAGATGAAGCGTTGTTTGACCCAGCCGTGGCCGATCCCGCCGGGGTTTGCTGTGGCACGAATATAGCATCGGGTACCACTGCCATTTGGTCGGTTGCGGGAGAAAAGGTAGCTGTATTCATCCCAAGTGAAGTGCGTGAGTTCATCAAAGGCGATGAAATCGTAGGCTTGCCCTTGATATTTGGTTTTATCTTTTGCGTATTGGAGAGAGCCGAAAATGACTTTCGCACCGGAGGGGAAAAGCCAAGCGTGTTTTTGTTCGTTGTACTTGGCAGAAGGGAAGGCTTTGGGGTAATAGTTTTGGCTCTTGTCAATGAGTTCTGCGAGTTGGGGAAAGGTTTTGCGTAGAATGAGAGCTTTATAGGTAGGGATGTATGCTTGACGAATGGCTTCGTGGATGAGAGCCTCTGATTTCCCACCACCGGCAGCACCACCGTATAGGGCTTCGTATTCACCGCGTTGCTGAAAGGCGATTTGGCGCGCTTGGGGTGTCCAAATGATTTCATCCTTCATGCGTGGTATCCGGTGGTTGTGGTTCGGGCAGGGTAGGGGGTAATAGAATCACCCCGCCGCTCTTTTGATCCGTTTCGCTGAGCGAACCAATGGTACGCTTGATCTTCACAATGCCACCCAGTGCTTTGACTGCGTCGCCAATTGCTTTCATATCGCGCTTACGAAAAATCCGTTCATCGGACGCGTTGCCTTCCTCGTCTTTGACGTGGACGATGTAGCGTTGGAATTGTTCATTGTCCTCGAGTGCGGTTTTGATGATATCGGATAAGTTGTCTGCAATGGTGAGTTCTTTGGCAAGTTTCTTTGCGGTTTTGTTTGCAATTTGCGCGGACGTTTTTTCGACAATTTGATCGCGGTGTTTCGTCTTTGCAGTTTTCCAGTGATCTTTGCTGGCACGATCTTTCACGGTGGAGAATGGAATATCATGTATTTCCGAAAGACGGCGGATGGAGAGATTACCCGTGATGTATTCTGTTTTCAAAGTTGGCCAATCGTGTTGCACTTGTGACAAACCGGCACCTCCTTTCTGTATATCGTAATTTCATGCTAACAGAGCGCATGAAAAATTACGACCGGTTTTTCACAAAAGAAATCATAAAATTTTTTTGATTATACTTTGAGAAATAAAAAAGACCGCACGATAAGAATTTTTCTTATCGTGCGGCTGATTTGAACCTTTTTCAAAATCACTGTGCGAGACGCGTTTGTACCTCTTCAGACGTAAATCCGCTTGCATTTAAATAAGCGGTACGTGCGGTCAAAAGATCTGCTGTGCGGGGTTCGATATAGCCAATCTGTTCGTTGAGCATAGCTAGGGTATCGTCGTTGTGCTTCCCGCTGTGCGTGACGAATTGATTTGCAAGTTCAAGGCCGGTCATGACATAAAGCTGCGCTTTCATCGCGTAATCCTTGATGCTCTCTTCTTTTGAGACGGCATATACGTCTGAAAGAAGCGCGGTTTGTGTTTCTTTCGCGGTTCTTGCGAGAATACCAAGCTGTACGAAATCATCTTCTGTTTTCAATGCAGCTTGAAGGGAATCACTGACTTCTCTTGATTTGTCTATGGTACGGCACAGTCTATCGTCCAATTCTGCATATTCATTTTTTTGCTCTGCTGTGATTGTTGCATTTGTTTCGGATGGATTCACAGGCTGATCCAAAGTCGGGTTTTGTGCGCCTGACATGGTTACGCCAACGATGTAAAGGAGGGTAGAGGCGGCAAGCCCGATCACTCGCGGTGCCATTTTCTTGTTTTTCAAAAGGGCAATTACAATTAAACCAGCGCAAACGCAGAATCCGATCAGACCAACAATCCCCAAAAACTTTCCCATAGTGTTCCAACTTTCTTTTGTAAATATAGATCGACTGAGCTAATAAGCAAAGCTTCCCCGAATGGGAAGCTTTCTTGTGTCCATGCTATATCATAAGCGTTTTTGAGTAAAAAGTCAATTGTTTCCTTTGCTTATTGGAAGCAGCGTTTGAATACGGAGAAAATACGGGCGAGGTATCCCAAGGTTGCGATTTCGTCGCCGCGCCAGACGCGTTTGCTGAGAGAATCAACACCCAGGAAGCCGTTCATCCTGCCCCCCGTACTCATGGCGCAATGAAGGAAGGCCTGCGCGGTTTGATATGAGGGTACTGCATATGTGTGTAGCAGGGTGATATCGTTACAACATAGAATGCCCTCGTCACTGTAAAGAATAAGACACGCCTGAAACTTCTCAATAGGCAAATTTTGGAACATATCTTTATGAGACGAAACACCTTGTGCGCACCACTCATAAGTATTGCTGACAAAGCGGCGGTCAGATGAGAACTCAAAGAGATAGACACGGTCGGTTTGAAACTGATTTCCAATCATCTCCATAACTTTCGTTACGGTGAGCATAAAATCATTGGTTTGATAGAGCATTTGGAATGCATTAAAGATCGTATCATTTTTGAAATAGGTAGCCAAGAATCCTTCTGTCAGTTCTACGGGGGTCAGATGATCATGAAGGTGACTTGTCATATGATCGTGATAGATCGTATAACAATCTTTCCCTTTTGCTTTGGATTCATAGAGCGCGATATCGGCGCAACGATATAATTCTTCGAACGAAGTGCCATGTTCGGGAAAAAAGGAGATTCCGATGCTACCGGAAATGTGGTATGTAGAATCAGAACCGTAGTAGGTTGCGCGCAGGGTACGGGATAGGAGCGTTGCTTTTGTATGCGCCGATTGTTCATCTTGGCATTCGCGCATAAAAATCACGATTTCGTCACCGCCGAGACGTCCGATGATATCACTGCGGCGAAAGATGCGTTGCACTTTTGCGGAGACATCTTGGAGAACGCTATCCCCGAACTGATGTCCTAAGTTGTCATTGATTGCTTTGAAATTATCAATATCAACGATAAACAGAACGGCGAGTTCTTTATATTTTTTGGCAAGAAACTGTTCAATTTTGACCCGACTCTCGATTTTGTTATAAAGGTGGGTGAGGGGATCCAATTGTGATTTGAGTTCCAGAACAGTCCATGCATTTTTTTGCTGATCAATATCGGAGAACGTACCGACGGCTTTGATCGGAACGCCCATATTATCGCAAATACCGGTAGAAAAGGCTTCCACCCAAATATATTTACCCAAAAGAGTTCTGATCCTGAATTGTTTTTTGGTTACACCGGCACTTTGATATGTCTCTTCAATCCAGAGATCAAACTGATTCAAATCTTCCAGATGAATTTTATCGCGCAATGTTGGATTTGACAGCATGTTATATTCCTCGGAGCAGGTTCCAAAGATGCGCACATATTTCTCGGAAAAATGAATGATATTATCGGAAAATTCCCATTCAAAGACGATATCATCACTCTGTTCGGTGATCAAACGGTATTTCTCTTCACTGATGCGCAGAGCCTCACGGTTTTTTCGTTCAGAAATCACGAGTGCCTCGAGTTCCGCCACTCTCCCTTTGAGATAAGTGAGGGAAGCGTCGAGAGGAATGATTTGATCCGACGGAGTATAATCACTCATAAAGGACACCTTCTTGATGACAGAGCGAAGCGCATTCGTTCTGTATATTTGCCAACGTGAAGAATGGGTTGGAAACAGAGCTAAAGTTGCCCATATTTCTCTTGTTTTTGTTCATATTTTATCATAACCGTCCATATTTTGCAAGGACAATCCTAACGATCATAAGTAATTATAACAAATGAAAAGAAGAAAAATTGTTGTTTTATGGTGGTTTAGTTGAATTATCATTTCAATTCTGTGTGGGATGGGGTTTGTCATTCCGAAAACGAGGAACCAAATGGGCGGTAACGACGTAGAATGCATTGTAACTCATCATCATGGAGGGCTGAAAATGAGCTTAGCTGTCGCTCCCGTAGCCTGCGGTACAACTCTAATGGGTGCTGCGTTTGATGGCTGCCACTATTATTTTACAGCCTGTGAGGCTGTCATCGTGAAATATGAACCCTGTACCAAAGTGTCAGAAGAGATCCCGGTTTGTCGTTCCTATACCTGTATCTGTTATGATAGCGGGTCGTGTTGCTTTTGGGCGACGTCCGGGCTTCGAAAGATTTACAAACTGAATCGCTGCTTTCAAGAGATTGACTGTATCACGCTCGGCTGTCGGTACGGCGGTGTGATCACGGGGTTGTCTTACGACTGTTGCGAAGATGCCTTGCTGGTTTCTGCGGCATCCGTGATTCTGAAAGTAGAATTGCAAGGGGATTGCGTTCAACGTATTCTGAGCCTGCCATGCGAATTTGTGACCTGTATTTTAGCATTGGCACCCGGATTTTTGACCATATCCCTGCGAGACGGAGAACAGATTTGCAGCGTATACGGCGGCGATTGCACAAGGCTTCGAACTTATCACCTGTCCTGTGACACCGAAATCACAAGTCTTTTGTTTTCACCGCATGAGAATCGGCAATTCTCAATTGTTGCACTGGAAAAAAAGCATGGCTGTTATTCCTATTTGGAAGAGCGAAGTCTCAATGTCGGAGTACTTGGCTTTATGCCTGCACAATGTAACTGGGCGTTGGAACCTCCACCCTGTCCGCCGCCGACCAAAGATTGCAGAGCAGAGATCATGGAATCGGTGGCACTGATGGAAGCATCTCTCGCGCATATTTTAAATGCAGAGGGAGAGAAACTGCAAAAAGTAATTGCCTGTTCCAATGATATAGACGAAATTCTCTGTGTTAACCGTGCCGTCAAAGAAACGATTATCAGGGCAACGCATTTGGAGCAGGTTCTGTTCGAAAAATTATCTCTTGTTTCGGATTGCTGTGATTCTTGTCAAAAGGATAGGACGTTGTGTACATCCCTGAACTTTTGACGAGAGGAGCGCGACCCTATGACGCAAATCAAAACGATCTTGGAGCGATTGAAAAACCCATCGGTTCTGATGAGTATTCTCGCTCAAATTACAAGCCTTTTAATCTTATTCCAGATTCATGTGGATATGAATTTAGTGAACGGTGTTATGACTGCCGTATCGTCAATTCTGATTTTACTTGGTATTTTATCCGACCCGAATACGCAAAAAAAAGGCTATGGTGACGATATTATGACCTGTGCCGACTGTGGCGAAACGGGCGTACACTATAAGATAAATGGAAAGATGACCTGTAAAAACTGCGGAAATCAAATTGAAAAATAGAGCGGCACAGAAAAGGAAACCGTGTATTGAAGAACGCGGTTTCTTTTTTGCGCGCA
>JAVVSI010000034.1:5373-8535 GCA_036654315.1 Evtepia sp.
AGCTTTGTATAAAAATTCATATATGGTACATAAAAACAAATGAATATTTGATGAATTCGTTACATATTTATACTTTAAATGCTAGATGTTGTGGAAAATGCCATTTACATTCCAATGGGAATGTTGTATAATCTGATTATAAATAATCACAATGTAAATGGGGGATTGTATATGCAAAGCGCGTATCTCATCCTAGAAAACGGGACTGTTTTTACCGGGCGACACTTTGGGGCTACGGCTGCGGCGGTAGGTGAGCTGGTCGTGACAACTGTTATGGGTGGTTTTACGGAGAGCTTGACTGATCCAAACTATGCGAATCAAATTATCATGTTCTCCTTCCCAATGATCGGAAACTATGGCGTATCGCGTGAAGATATGGAGTCTGCGACTTGTCCGGCACGGGGTGTCGTCGTGCGGGAATGCTCGGATACACCGTCTAATTTCCGCGCAGAACTTTCCATGAACGATTTTTTGAAACAGGAAAATGTGATTGGTATTTCCGGCGTGGATACCAGAGCATTGACACAACTACTGCGCGATTGCGGACCCATGCGCGCCGTGATTACGACAGAAGAACCCAAAGGGCAAACGATCCCAAATCATGCATGGATCGACACGAACAGGCTTGAAAAACCGAAAATCAGACTGCCTGCCCAAACCATTTTACATCATGTCGCGATTTTGGATTACGGCGCGAATAACAGCCTAATCGCTGCACTTTTATCGCGTGGATGTAAAGTGACACAATTGCCATATCGAACCGGTGCGGCAGAAATCATCTCACTTGCGCCGGATGGTGTGCTTGTCTCGGGCGGTGCGGGTGATCCCGCCGATTACGACACAACAGAAATCATAAAACTGCTCGGCCGTCTGCCCATGCTTGGCATCGGACTGGGACATCAACTGATGGCGCGTGCCGTTGGTGCAAACACAGTTCGTATGAAACTCGGACATCGCGGCGCAAATCAACCCGTGCGTGATTTGAAAACGAAAAAGATTTTAGTGACGCAACAAAATCATGGGTTTGTCGTAGACAGAGACAGCTTGTGCAATACAGAAGCCGTTCTTCGCTATGAAAACGTCAATGATCAGAGCTGTGAGGGTTTGGACTATCCAAATTTATCTGCGTTCTCGCTACAGTTTGCGCCGGAAACGCATCAGGTTTCAGATGAACGCAAGACACTGGATCGCTTTCTTGCAATGTTGGAGGGGAAATAAATGCCAAGAGATCATAGCATTCAAAAGGTTCTCGTCATTGGATCGGGTCCCATTGTAATTGGACAAGCTGCGGAGTTTGACTATGCCGGGACACAAGCTTGTCGTGTTTTGAAAAAAGAGGGGATCGAGACAGTCCTTGTCAATTCGAATCCCGCAACCATCATGACAGATAACAGTATGGCAGACGCAATTTACCTAGAACCGCTCACCGTGGAAACCGTGAAACGTATTATCCTAACAACCAAACCGGACAGCGTCCTTGCGGGACTGGGTGGTCAAACCGGATTGACGATTGCGATGCAATTATCACATGATGGCTTTTTGGAAGAACAGGGCGTGCGTTTGATCGGTACGCACGCAGATGACATTGACAAAGCAGAGGACAGACAACTATTTAAAGATACCATGGCAAAAATCGGACAACCCACGATTCCATCGGATACAGCGCATACCGTTGCAGACGCGCTTCGAATTGCGAATCAAATCGGATACCCGGTGATTGTACGTCCTGCCTTTACAATGGGGGGCGGCGGGGGCGGTGTGGCATACGACGAAGCAGAACTGCGCGCGGTTGCGGCTGTGGGTCTGGACTATTCGCCGATCACACAGATTCTCGTGGAAAAGTATATTTTCGGATGGAAAGAAATCGAATTCGAAGTCATACGCGATCACTGTGGCAATGCCATTACAGTGTGCAGTATGGAAAACATGGATCCCGTTGGCGTTCATACGGGGGACAGTATTGTAGTTGCACCGACCGTGACACTCTCTCAGCGGGAATTTCAAATGCTGCGCAGTGCTGCACTTCAGATTATTGAAGAGCTGAGGATTGAGGGCGGTTGTAACTGCCAATTTGCATTGAATCCCGATAATTTTGAATATGCAGTCATTGAGGTGAATCCACGCGTTTCGCGTTCCTCTGCCCTCGCCAGTAAAGCAACCGGATACCCCATTGCCAAAGTATCCGCGCTTATCGCACTGGGCTATACCTTAGATGAAATCAAAAACGAGATCACAGGGAAAACCTATGCCTGTTTCGAGCCGACCATTGATTATATCGTCGTCAAATTCCCCAAATGGCCATTTGATAAATTTTACGGTGCCAGTCGAACACTCGGACCGCAAATGAAAGCCACAGGTGAAGTAATGGCGATTGCGCATAGTTTTGAGGCGGCACTCATGAAAGCCATTCGCGGCGCGGAGATTGGCACAGATACGCTGAATAAACCGGGTTCTTTTCCCATTGGCCTCAAAGAACGGCTCAATTCCATGGATGATCTCCGTATTTTTGCCATATTTGAAGCATTAAAGTCAGGCTACGAGCCGAAGGAGATTCATGAGATCACAAAAATCGACCTCTGGTTTATTTCAAAATTACAAAAGCTTGCGCAATTTGAACATGATATTGAAAAAAACGGAATCACGGACTATTCCTATCGACGTGGCAAGGAGCTTGGATATTCTGATCATGCCTTGACTTGTCTGTCGGGCGCGACCTCTCTGCCACACTTGCAGCCAAGCTATAAAATGGCAGATACCTGTGCAGCTGAATTTCAGGCGGAGATTCCGTATTTTTATGCCTGTTATGATAAAACATGTGATGCGAGGAGTTTTCCCAAAAGCGGGCGTGAGACAGTGCTTGTCTTGGGTTCGGGACCGATTCGCATTGGGCAGGGGATTGAGTTTGACTATAGCTCCGTTCATTGTGTCCGTACACTGAAAGACATGGGTTACGAAGTCATCATTCTGAACAATAACCCGGAGACAGTCTCCACCGATTATGACACAGCAGACAGGCTGTATTTCGAGCCGCTTTGCCCGGAGGATGTCATGGGTGTCATTGCGGCAGAGCATCCGATTGGGGTTGTGGTTGCCTTTGGCGGACAGACTGCGATTAAGCTGACGCAATTTTTACACGAGCAGGGGATTCGTATTTTGGGAACG
>JAVVSI010000035.1:0-8448 GCA_036654315.1 Evtepia sp.
AAAGGCTGCGGTCACATCTGCCGAAAGACAGAATGATTTTTCATAACAACGCTTCAAAGGCACCGCTTGTGTTTCACAGAGATCACTCATAAACACATCAAAGGCAGCGGATTTCATACCCGTCACACCTTCGGAACCAATTTCTTCTTTGTCTGCCAACATACAAACTGCCGTCTTTTTCGGGACGCTTTCCTCGAACAGGGCTGCAAGACAGGCATAGGCACAGACGCGATCGTCCTGACCATAGGCACCGATCATAGAACGGTCAAAGCCAACATCATAGGACGGCAGTGCCGGAACTGCAACCAGTTCGGCAGACAGAAAATCTTCTTCGATGATACCATATTTTTCATGAAGCAATTCCAAAATAGCAAGTTTCACCCGGTCACTTCCCTCATCATCGGGGAAAGGACGGCTTCCAACCAGTAGGTTTAATTGTTCGGCTGTAATCGCATCGCCCAAAGGCTTTTTCGCCTGGTCTGCGGCCAAGTGTGGTAAAAGATCATTGATGGTGAAAACAGGATCCCCTGATTCGCCACCAATTCGTATTTTTCTCTCTGTGCCATCTGCAAGCATCATGACACCATGCAATTCGAGCGGCAGAGACACCCAATGATATTTGCGAATCCCACCGTAATAATGCGTTTTTAAATATGCCAGCTCCTTCTCTTCATAGAGAGGGTACTGTTTCAAATCAAGTCGTGGCGCGTCTATATGTGCCGCACCGATATTGGCCCCACAATCCAATCCTTCACTTCCGATGACTGCCAGCATAATGGCTTTCCCACGATTGATGCGGTAAACTTTGTCCCCCGCCTTTAACGCTCCGCCGCACTCAAACGCATGGAATCCATTCTCTTGTGCCTTTTGCGCGATATAATCTACGCACTCGCGTTCTGTTTTACCGGCGTCTAAAAATGCACGATATGATTTGCTGTATGCTTCCAGCTGTGACTCCTCCGCTTTGTCGAAAAGATCATAGCCGTTTTTCCGATTTAAGAAAAGAGCTTCTTTTCTCTTCTGCGCTTCCGTTCTTTCTTTCATTGCTTTGCCTCCTATTATTTGTAGGGAATTGCACGCCGGACTTACGACAGAATCAACTTGCGAAACAACGCTTCCGCACGTTTGGCGAACAATTCCGCTGTGTCCGTTGCTTCATTTTTCAAGACGTAGTCACAATTCTTGTTGAAAAATGTCTCGTCTTTTTGCGCCGCGATTCTCATACGAGCATATTCTTCGGCAATATTCTCCCTTGCCATGATTCGCTTGACGCGTACTTCAATCGGTGCCGTAATGGCAACCAGAAAATCACAACGTGCGCCAAGTGGGTTGCCAATCAGTTCAATGGCATCAATGGCGGCAACTTCCACGCCGTCACACGCTGCTTTTTCCAATAAGGCCGCAACTGCCTCATCCACATACTTGTATGTGATTTCATTCAAATCGGAAAGGGCAGCCTGATCCGAAAACACAATTGTACCCAATTTCTTGCGATTTAAAATTCCATTCTCATACACGGCACCAAAACGTGCCTCCAAATCGTGCTTTAACCCTTGACTACGCATGGTTAGGTCGTGATACACGCGATCTGCATCAATAACAAGGGAATGAAATGCCTGCAATCCACGCAGGGCAGTGGTTTTTCCGGAGCCGGTGCCACCGGTAATACCAATGACGGTCATCGCGTTTCGTGCGCGAATTGCTTCTTCCAAAAGCCCACCCTGTCTTAAAATTTTCAATTCCCCATCTGTGACATCCACAATCGTCGATTCAATCCCGACGCTACACGCGCCACCATCCAAAACTGCATCAATTTTTCCATCCAATGCATCTATGACAGCCTGTGCATTTTTCGGACTGGCTGCGCCCGATAAATTCGCGGAGGGTGCGGCCAAAGGATGACCCAGTGCTTCAATGACCGCCAATGTGGCTGCGTGATCCGGCACGCGTACCCCAATCGTATCCCCGCCGGCTGTGACGACTTTTGGCAAAGTGCCACGGCTCTTTAAAACCATAGTCAAAGGACCCGGCCAAAATTTTCTTGCCAGACGATAGGCTATGGGTGGAATATCACAGGCAACTTGTTCCACCATATCCATACCGGTCAAAAGAACACTGATGGGTTTGTTCTCCGGTCTGCCTTTTGCTTCATAGATCCTTTCAACTGCGGCCCCATTAAAACTATCTGCCGCGAGTCCATACACCGTTTCTGTGGGAACGGCAAGCAAGCCACCATTTCTTAAAATTTCAGAAGCACCAACTGCGTCATCTGCCGCAAAACGAATTGTTGTTTTCAATTTCTTCCCGCCTTTGATCGCTCACCGCTGTGAGTGAAATCTCATTTTCTTATGCGCGGCTTTATGCCAATCGCTCCGCCTGATCTGCTACCATCAGACTCTCTATAATCTCGTCCAGTTCCCCATTCATGACTGCGTCCAACTTGTAAAGCGTCAGGCCAATGCGATGATCCGTCAACCTACCCTGTGGAAAATTATAGGTGCGAATACGCTCGTTTCGCATTCCGGTACCAACCTGACTCTTCCGCTCCCCTGCAATCACCGCGTGCTGTTCTTCTACTTTCTTTTCATACAATCGAGAACGTAAAATCTGCATGGCACGATCTTTGTTTTTATACTGACTGCGCTGATCCTGACACTCAACCACGACACCCGTTGGCAGATGCGTAATACGGATTGCAGATTCCGTTTTGTTGACGTGCTGACCGCCTGCACCCGAAGATCGAAAGGTATCTATTTTTAAGTCTCCCGGATCCAACTCGAATTCTACGGCATCCACCTGTGGCAAGACCGCAACTGTAACCGTAGACGTATGAACACGGCCGCCCGACTCTGTTTCCGGCACACGCTGGACACGGTGTACACCACTTTCGAATTTTAATCGTGAGTATGCCTTTTCACCCTCAATCAGAAACGAAATTTCCTTGATACCACCCAATTCGGTTTCGTTGATATTGGCGATTTCTGTGTTCCAACCGCGCTTTTCGGCGTACATACTATACATACGGTAGAGAGAATTTGCAAATAATGCCGATTCTTCGCCACCAACCCCAGCTCGAATTTCTAAAATAACATTCTTATTATCGTTCGGATCGCGTGGCAACAGGAGCTGTTTCAATTCTGTTTCCAGATGAATCAGATCCGCTTTCGCTGCGTCATATTCTTCCTTTGCCATGCTCTTAAACTCCGGATCCGTTAACAAACACTCTGCTTCTTTATAATCTTGCATCCGTTTCTCGCGTTTTCGGAACACTTCCACAAGCGGCGCAAGTTCACTCTGCTCACGATTTAAATCCGCAACCTTTTTTGGGTCGGAATACGTTTCTGCCTGTCCCAAACTGGCTTCGATTTCTTCGAATCGGAGCGCGATTTCATTCAGTTTCTGTAGCATTTACCTTGCCTTCCGCACTCGCTGCTTCTTCGGCTTCCTCCTTCTCAAATTGTTCCACAAGAGAATCCCAATACCGCATCATTGCCTCATACTCCGCAAATGCCCGCTTTTCACGCTCCATGACATCCTCTAGGCTCTTATAATCACTGGAGGAGGCTTCTTTTTCCTCGTTTAATTGTTCTAAGGTTTCATCCATCTTTTCAAGTTTCTTTTCCACGGACGCAATCTCCTTTTTTAGTAATTTGGTTCCGCCGGTTCGTTTCCCGGTCTTGGTTTTATCTTTTGGCGGCTTCTTCGGCTGTAAGGCGATCTTACCCACGCGCTCTCGCATTGCCTGATACGCAGCGTAACTACCTAAGAAATCGGAAATGACACCATCTTCCAAATTCCAAATCCGATTCGCAAACCGATGAATAAAATAGCGGTCATGCGAGACAAAAAGAAGTGTCCCTTCAAATTCCTCGACTGCCGATTCAATCCACTCCCTAGATGCCAGATCCAAATGGTTGGTTGGTTCATCCAAAATAAGCAAATTGATCTGATTGTCCATCAGCATACAAAGTCTCAGTCTGCTCTGTTCTCCACCCGACAAGGCGGACACCGGTTTGAACACATCTTCACCGCGAAATAAAAAAGATGCCAGACGATCCCGTGCCTCCTGTGTCGAACAATTACAGTCGTAGAGCATGGTATCCACTAAATTCCGCTCCGGATGTGCAAAGTGAATTTGCTGAGGTAAATAGCCGATGGTCACGGTAGGTCCCTTTTTCAGTCTCCCCTGATCCGGACTCTCTTCGCCCATAATCAGTTTAATCAGGGTCGATTTCCCTGTCCCATTATCACCCAATAGCGCGATGCGGTCACCGTCTTTTACGTCTAAATCTAAGTCGTGAAACAACATCCTACTTCCAAACGCTTTTGAAATACTCTTTAGGGAAAGCATATCGTCACCATGGAACTCCTTTTCACCAAACGAAATATTCAGCCTTTTTTCCTTGCTGGGTCGATCTGTTGTTTTCAGACGTTCCATCCGTTTTTCCATGGAAAAAGCGCGCTTATGTAGTTTATCATTCCCCATAAACGCCCAAAGGTGCATTTGATCGACCGCCGTTTGCAACTGTGCCAATTTCGACTGTTCTTTCTCATACTGCTTGCACTGTTCTAAATAGCGGCGTTCCTTTTCGACTGCATAAAAGCTATAATTACCTTGGTAAAATTCCGCTTTCCCATCTTTGAATTCAATCGCGCGTGAAATAACCTTGTCTAAAAAATAACGATCATGTGAAATCGTTAAAACCGTTCCCTTATACTGCGCCAAGTATTCTTCCAGCCATTGCGTCGCGTTTAAGTCCAGATGGTTTGTAGGCTCGTCCAAAAGAAGAATCTCTGTATCTTCCAAAATCAAACGCGCCAGATTGATCCTCGTTTTTTCACCACCGGAAAGATCTGCAAATTGTTTGCTCCACATTTCAGTGGGAATATTTAAACCATTACAAACTTTCCCAAGCCGGATATCCATATCGTAACCGCCGCCGGATTCATAGTTTGCCATTAGCGTATCATATTGACGTAGTTTCTTCTGATCTTCAGACATCCCCAGCGTGACTTGCTCCATTTCACGCTCCATCGCATAGAGACTTTCGAATGCCGTACGCAAGACATCCTCGACCGTGCTACCAACAGGATAGACGGGAATCTGCGAAATCAGTCCCACACGTTTCCCCTGTGCAATGGCCACGGTACCAACATCAGGCTCAATTTCCCCCGTTAAGATACGGAAAAGAGTCGTTTTCCCTGCACCGTTCCGACCCAATATACCAACGCGTTCCCCGCTGTCGATTTGAAAAGTCAGACCGTCTAGGATCCGATTGCCTACTTCAAATTCTTTTGTAACTTCATTGACTGATATTTCGATCATAGCGTTTCCTTTTTTTCCTTTGCTTCTTTCTCCCATCACGACAAAATTGTCAATTGTCAATCCGCAACCTCTGTGTTATGATATTATTATTCTTCAGCGGAGGTTATAATATATGAATGCAATTTTATGGCAGGAAAATACACTTTCCCTGTTAGATCAAAGAAAGTACCCCGAAGAGGTCTGGCATGAATGCGTCAGCTGTCGCATGGTTGCCGATGTTCTCAAAAGCGGTGCCGTACAGGGCGAAGCCATTCTCGGCATCGCTGCGGGCTACGCTTACTGTCTTGCGGCGATTGCACAACAAGATATCAACACATTTGACGGCAAAGCCGCCATCGCAATGCTCCTTGAAAGCAATGACTCCCCTGCTATTCGACGCGCCTTGGATCGTATGTCCAAAATGCATGAGGACTATCGCGATTCTCCTGATTTGATGAACGCACTCCTTGTACAAGCGGTCAGTATTCATCGTGAGGACGTCGTTGCCTGCCGCGCTATGAATCGAACCGGTGCGAGTATTATCCCGGAAGAGGCACAGGTTCTACTCCTTGCACATGGCGGAATCTTCCACACAGGCAGCCACGGTAGCGCATTGGGCAGCATTCGGTCGGCATATCGCAAAGGGAAAATCAAAAATGTACTCCTCTGTGAAAGTCGCCCCGCATCTTGTGAAGCCGTTTGGCACGAACTGACTACAAATGAAATACCTGTTCAGATCGTCCCCGACCACAGTGCTGCGACTTTTATGGCACGACACGCGACCGATATCATTATCATTGAGGGTGGACGCGTCGCGCAGAACGGTGATTTGCTCGCCCTAACCGGCGCATATGAACTCGCCATTGCGTCCTACTTTCACAGCATACCGGTCTATGCCACGGCACGCTTATCCGATGTCGACACTGCTATCCCCGATGGTTCCGGCTTCCCATTGGAGGAAACATCCTTCCCGTCATTCGACGGTGCCGAAACACAAACACCGACTTTCGATGTCATTCCCAATTACCTTTTGACCGGATTTATTACAGATAAAGGTCTGATTTATCCCGATTATGCCGAAAACTTTGCTAATTCTCAGGGCAAAGTCGCTTCACTTCTCTAACCAGCTCTTCAAATTCCATTCCACGAGAGGCCTTAACCAAGATGGTTGCCCCCGGTCTGATGACTTGCGGCAACACGGTTTTGGCCTCTTCTTTTGTCTTGCAATAGAAAACATCGGGCAAATTTGACTCCGATGCCGCTTCATATATATAATGGGACATCTCTCCCACCGCGATCAAACAGTCGATGCCCACTTTTCCCGCATATTCACCAATCCCATGATGGAGTGTCGGAGCCAAGGCACCCAGCTCAAACATATCACCTAAAATTGCCGCCTTATATTCACTTTCTCGCTGCGACAAGACCTCTAAGGCCGCTCGCATGGACTGTGGATTTGCATTATACGAATCATCCAGAATCGTAATTGTACCCTGCTGAATCACATTCATTCGCATTTTAGTCGGAACAAAACGCCCGATTCCGGCGATCATCTCTTCTTCACTCATGCCAAAGTATTCCCCTAACACCACAGCACTCAGAACCGGATAAATCATATGATTGCCCAGTGCCGGAACTTCAACCGGAAATACCTTCGTTGGCGTCTTAACGGTCAGGCGAAGCCCTTTTTCACCCTGTGGTGCAACATCAATCGCTTGATACAGAAACTGCTCATTCGTGCCGACAAAGACAATTTTTTGCCTGATCTTATCTTTCAGTGTACTCAGATGCCAATCGTCCCCGTTTAAAATCACCGGTGCGTCATCCTGCATATAAGTAAACACTTCACTCTTTGCTTTTAAAATGTTTTCGCGGCTCCCCAAGTTTTCGATATGCGCATCACCGATATTTGTTAAAACCGCAATATCGGGTGCCGCAATCTCTGCCAGATAGGCGATTTCTCCAAAATGGTTCATGCCCATTTCCAAAATACAAATCTCAATGCTCGAATCCAACTGGAACAGCGTCAACGGCAAGCCCACTTCATTGTTGAAATTCCCCTCTGTTTTTAATACCTTGAATTTCTTTCCAAGAACAGCCGCGAGCATATCTTTTGTTGTGGTTTTCCCGACGCTTCCGGTTACGGCTATCAGGGGAATTTTGAATTTGCGGCGATAAAATTTCGCAAGTTGTCCCAGTGCCGTCTGTGTGTTTTCTACATGAATGTAGAATTTCCCTGCCACGCATTCCTCCGGCATAACAGCAGTAAAGCAACCCACTGCACCATCTTTCAAGGCTCTATCCAAAAAAACATGACCGTCAAATCGCTCCCCGACAAGCGGAATAAACAAGCCGCCTGCACGAATCGAACGACTATCTGTCTCTACCGATGTAATCGTACTTGACAGATCCACATCCTTTCCCACAAGTGTGCCGTTTGTCGCTTGCAGTAATTCTCCTACTGTGATGGGTTCCATTTGTGTAAACCTCCTTACTTTCTCTTCTGAGAGGCGGCAATGATCCGCTCACAGAGTGCGCCGTATTCAATTCCGACCGCTGCCGCTTCTTGTGGGACGAGACTTGTCGGCGTCATACCCGGGAGGGTATTGACTTCTAGGAAGTAGGCTTTCCCATCATCCGTGAGAATGAAATCAGAGCGGGAATAAACCGATAAATTCAACGCCTTATGTACTGTCAGCGCCGTTTTTTGCATCTGCGCTTCCAACTCTGCCGTAGTACGTCCGGGGCAAATCTCAAGGGTTGCTCCGGGTTGATATTTGCTCTCATAATCATAAAATGAAACCTGTGGGATAATTTCCACCGTTGGCAGGGCTTCATCCTCCAGAACGCCGCAGGTGAATTCTTTCCCCTCAATATATTGCTCGACCATGACCGTATCGTCATAGCTCAGGCCTTTGGTTAAGGCCTGTTCCAGTTCAAGACGTGTTTTGGTAATAAACACACCGAGTGACGAACCGCCGCGCAATATCTTTACCACGCAAGGCAGTTCTAAATGCGCCGTCCATTTTGGAATTTCGGCCGCTGTGTATGAAATAATTTGCCAATATGGCGTGAGAACGCCACAATCGGACACGATACGCTTTGTATAATCCTTATCCATGGCGATGGCACTGCCCAAGTAG
>JAVVSI010000036.1:0-2174 GCA_036654315.1 Evtepia sp.
GTAATCCTCGGTACCGTATTCGAAATTGGTGCCGAGATCGCCTGCGTCTGCTGTGAAGCGCATGGTGGGCATCATTGTCGCCACCATACAAACGCACAACAGGATACTGAGTAATCGTTTTTTCATGTCTGTCTCTTTCTCCTTTTGTTCTTGGTTTTTAGGGATTGATATGTCATTGAAATCCGGCGGACGGCCAATGGCCGCCCCTACAGAGATTCTGCCGAACCTGTTGACAGTAGGGGCGCGCATTGCGCGTCCGTGCTTGCGCGTCCGTGCTTGCGCGTCCGTGCTTGCGCGCAAGGAAATGTTGATACGATCCCTCCTCACTTAAAAAACTAAAATTCGACATTTTCTATTTCACGAATCATTATACAAGACGAAGCGTCGGGAAAGCGTCGGGGATTTTCGACTTTTTTCAAAAACAAAAAAGCAAGCCCCGCCGTCACCGGCGGGGCTGCCTTGTCAAATGATTCCCATACAATACTCTACGCCCAATGCGACGAAAACGACCAAGGCTGAAATAACAAAGCCATGCAGCATGGGTTTGATCCCGGCTTGTTTCATTTCCAACAGGCTCGTGTTCAGTCCAATGGCGGCAAGTGCCGCAACCATCAAAAATTTACTGGCATCTTTTGCGAAGAGACCTGCGGAGACAGGAATCAAGCCCAGACTGTTGACAATCGAAAGACCGACGAACCCAAGAATGAACCAAGGAAATAAATTCGAAATCTTTGTTTTTCCTCGTTCTATCGTTTCTGTTTTTTGTTTGATACGGAACTGCACAAAAGCAAAGACCAAAACAGTTGGGATAATTGCCAAGGTACGCGTGAGTTTGACCATCGTTGCGAAATCCCCTGCCGCTTCCGAAAAGGCATAGCCTGCTGCAACAACGCTTGAGGTGTCATTGACTGCCGTACCTGCCCACAAGCCGTATGCCATATCTGACAGCCCCAGGGCGTGACCGACGAGGGGGAAGGCCACAATCATCACCATGTCAAATAAAAAGGTCGCGCTCATTGCCATTGCGATATCCCGATCCTCCGCCTCAATGACCGGTGCAATGGCGGCAATGGCAGAGCCACCGCAAATTCCCGTCCCCGCACTGATCAAATTGGATAATTTCCAATTCAATCCAAACGCACGTCCGATCAGGTAACCACCGCCAAAACAAGTCAGCAGGGTAAAACACATGACCATAAGGGATAGCCGTCCGACATTCAAAATTGTTTGAATACTCAGAGAGGCACCGAGTAGGACAATCGCGAATTTCAAGATTTTCTTTGATGTGAATTGAATTCCCTTTTGAAAAATTGCTGTTTGGGGCAGGAGCGCATGGATGAGCATACCCAAAAACAGGGCAATCACCGATGCCCCGATGACGGCAACCGGCAATAAACCCTCTAGAAAACGCGCCAGAATCGCAAGCAAGACCGCCAATACAAAGCCGGGTAAGATTTGTAGCATCACATTTTTTTTCATTTCTTTCCCTCCGTTTCCTTGAGTATAACCCGCAATTGTGATAAAATCAAATTATGATTATTTATGTATTGATTCTATAATTTTATCAGGAGGTGTCCGATGGATCAAAAACTATTTACCTTTGTACAAGTCTGTGAGACACGCAACTATCACGCGGCCGCAGACCAACTCCATATTACACAACCTGCCGTCACACAGCATATTCAGGCCTTGGAGCGGGAATATGCCTGCAAGCTCATTCGATATAACGGGCATACAATCTCCGTGACAGAAGAGGGTGAAATTTTACTTCACTATATCCGCGCCGCATTTTCGCGGGAACAGGATGTCAAACAGAAGCTGATTCATGCGCCAAAACGCTCCTTATCAATCGGTGCAACCAAATCAATCGGTTCCTATGTGCTTTCTGATATGCTAAAACCTTTTTTGGCTGATCCCGCTCATACCGCAAATATCACGGTGGAAAACACCGACTTACTCCTCCACCTACTCAATCAAAATGAACTGGATTTTGCCATTGTCGAAGGTTTTTTTGACAAACACACGTATGATTGGACGCTACTGAGACGAGAATCGTTTGTTGGAATCTGTGCGGCAGAACATCCCTTTGCCGGGCGTGCCGTTTCGATCTCCGACTTGTTTGACAACACGCTTCTGCTCCGTGAAGTGGGCAGCGGAACGCGTGCCATTTTAGA
>JAVVSI010000036.1:2184-8326 GCA_036654315.1 Evtepia sp.
CATAATCATCTGACCACGCAATTCCAACGCACAATCTGTATCAATGACTTTTCTCTTATTTTACAGCTTGTGGCAGAAAATGTTGGCATCTCCTTTGTCTATGAAGCAGTGGCGAAACATAGTGAGCAGGTTGCTGTGTTTACGCTCTTAGACTCCCCTATTTTGCGTGAGTTCAACTATGTTTATTTGAAAGATACCGATATTGCGGAAAAACTCGCCTTGTTTCAAACAGGCACGACAGATGGCCAGAGAAAACAATCCCCCTACAACCGGTAGGGGGATTTCTCAGTTACGTCCAAGCATGACACAGAAAGGCGGGATCCTCGCGTTGATCCGATACGCGATCCGTTCCAAAGAAAACACGAGAGCATTGCTTCATTTCCGGCGTGAACACGCAATACTGACTTTTTCCCAATCTCTTTGCCGTGAGGAGTGCAATATCCGCATTCTCATAAAGTGTTTGAAAGGCTTTGCCATCTTCCGGTGCAATGGCTACCCCGATGGATACGGTGACTTCTATTCCATCTATGACGAACTTCAAATGCGCCAACAGTTCACTGAGTCGTTGCGGTGTATGATCCACGAATTCTTTTGAAAAGACGGCAAACTCGTCATCACCAATGCGGCAAATGGTATCCTCCACAGAAAACATTGTCCGCAAGCGTTCGGCAATGGTTCGAATGACGGTGTCCCCTTTGATATGACCCAACTGCGTATTTAATGGCTTGCAATTATCCACGTCCAAAAGGACAAATGCCATCTTTGCATCCGGTTCGTCTACAAAGTATTCACGCATACGACGTTCCATTTCGTTTCGATTGCAAAGGCCGGTCAGGGCGTCGCTTTTTGCGGCTTTTTCCATTTGTCGCATACGATGAAGCAGTTCTTCTTCCTGTGTCAGAAGCTGTAATTTTTCGCCCGCAATGACATTACGCACACGATGAATCGCAAGTTCCTTATGATAAGGCTTCGCGATGAAATCCGCAGCCCCCAAAGAAAGCGCACGCGCCTCGCTCATTTTTTCCGCCTGTGCTGTAATAATAATCGGAATTTTACAATACAGCTCATGTGCATACAGTTTCTCCATCAATTGAAAGCCATCCATACCGGGCATAATCAAATCCAAAAGAATCACGGCAATTTCATCAAAATGCCCTTTGATATATTGGTAAGCGACCGTGGCATTATCCGCCTCGACCACTGTATATAAATCCGAAAATATTTCAGTCAATGCAGAACGATTCGCGCCGGAATCGTCTATAATTAAAATCGTCAGATCACCTTTGGACTGTCTGAACACCAAGCCATCCGTCTTTGTTTTTTCTTCTATGCCATGCGGCATCGGTGAAATTTCGGCATTCGCAAGAAGGATACTGAAATCATCACTGGGCAACGGACGGGCATAATAATAGCCTTGCACATAATCGCAATCCATATTCCGCAACAAATTCACCTGTTCGCGGGTCTCCACGCCTTCTGCAACCACAAGGAGATTCATCCATTTTGCAAGGCTGATAATAAAGCTTAAAATGTTATGATTCGGCTCTGTTTCCCGCTGAATCAGGCTCATATCCAGTTTTAGAATATCAATGGGAAGTTCTGAAAGCATACTCAGGGAGGAATACCCTGTACCGAAGTCGTCCATTTCAATCATAAAGCCGAGTTCTTTCAGGCGGTTGATCACTAAAATAAGCTGATCCTGATTTTCCATATACGCAGTTTCCGTAATCTCCAAATGCAGATATTGCGGATTCAAATTATATTTCTGAACCAAGGAGAGGAGAAGCTGCGGTAAATTGGAGTTATACACATCAATTCTTGAGACATTGACCGAAATCGGAACACATTTTCTATTTTTTCCTATGCGCTCTGCTAAAAAGGCACAGGTTTTATCCCAAACATAGCAATCCAACTCTGTAATAAAGCCGTTTCGTTCAAAAAGAGGGATAAAGGTATCCGGTGACAAAAGTCCGCGCTCAGGATGGAACCAACGAACCAAAGACTCTGCACCCACGATTGCACCGGTGATCAGGTCATATTTTGGTTGCATATAGACATGAAACTGCTCCTGTTCCAAGGCGTCTTTCATCGTATCAACAATCATCTGCTCCAAAAGCAGTCTTTTACGGATTGAATCATCATAAAAGGCATAATGCTCGCCATACTTCCCCTTGATATTACGTGCGGCCAAAATGGCTCTGTCACACATTGCCGCAATCGGGATCGAGCGGTCATCGATCTGATAGATACCAAATTTAATGGTCAGATTCATATCCAGCGGATAGGCGCGTAAATCTTTCTTTGCCCTTTTGAGAATTTTGTCCACATACAACTCACGTCTCGGACAAAATGCCACAAACTGATCCCCACTCATACGAGCACAAAATCCGCCCTCTTGTTTGAAATAGGACTTCATGTTTTCGGCCAGATAACGCAGTAAATCGTCACCAACGGATACGCCATATGTATCGTTAATCAGTTTAAATCGCTCAATGTCAATGGAAAGAATATCAAATTGCGTTTCCTCATCAAGCAATTCTGCCTGGACTTTTTGATAAAAGGCATCCTTATTATATAAACCGGTCAAATAATCCTGACTTCGGGTCAGGGTCGTTTTTTCATTCATCTGTACCAAATGCGCAAGGCGATAGTGCATGACCTCCATAGGATAGGGTTTTAGCACAAAGTCGGCCGCAGCAAGAGAAAACACCTTCAATTCCACCGCGCGCTCCACCGCTGTGACAAGAATCGGAATCCGACTATATTGCAGCTGTTCCAGAAACGCATATGCGTCCGCCGCATTTTCTTCGATATTGAAAACAATTGCAACAATCTGTGCCTTTTGGTCATGCAGGATCTCAATTGCCTGTTGGCTATTCGCAAAAGTGAACACAATAGAATCCTGACCCGGTGCCGACTCCATACTGCCCCAATTCGATGCAGGATCATTGATAACTAAGATATTTTTTTCGTTCTTCATGTTGCGCTCCTCTGCAAATACAGTGCTAACCGTCACAAATTTCTCAACTTCTTGTGTATCCTATCAAGTGAGGTGTGTAAATACTACCAGAAAAATCGACAGGTTTCAATTCAAATCCCGCTTTTACTTCTGTCTATATTTACGAAATTTGGAGTATTTTTTGATCAATTCATAGTTATATTTTAGGTATATCACAAGGAAGGCGTAGGGGTTAGTTTTTGCAATAGTGTTTCGTCGGGGCTTACATAGGTGGTTTTGTATGTGCTATAAATGACCATGCCGGGTCTGGCTCCTGCCGGTTTTTTGACATATCGCAGCGGCGTATAGTCTACAGGGACGTTGACGCCATTTCTTCCCTGTGAAAACCAAGCTGCCAGCATGGCAGCTTCTGTGAGATCGACTGCCTGCGGTTTGTCTGTCCACAGGATGACATGTGCGCCATGGATTTTTTGCGTATGAAACCAGATATCATTTCGTCCCGCGAGTTTCAGGGTCAACAAATCATTCTGTGTATTATTCCGCCCAACAGAAATACGGAAGCCACTTGAAGATCGGAATTCAAGTGGTTTTGCAGCGGGGCGATGATTCTTCGATTTGGAGGAACGCTTACTATACCCACCCTCTATCATCTCTTGTCTGATTTCCTGTAGGTCGCGCGCGCCGTCCGCTCTTGAGATGCTTTCCAATACGCTATTGAGATACGAAAGCTCCTGTTCACCCTTTTCTATTTGCTCTGTGAGTATTTTTTCTGCTGTCTTGGCACGATTATAATCTTTATAATAGCGTGCGGCATTTTGTTGTGGCGTACGGAGTGGATCTAGGCGAATTTCGATTTCTTGTTCGTTGGGATCATAAAAATTCACTGTGCGCAAGCTTCGCATTCCCTTTTGCATTTGATACAAATTAGCGGTAATGAGATCACCCTGTTGTCTGAACTGCTCTCTATCCTGCGTGTCCGAGAATTCCTTTTTTTGAACTCCCAGTTTTCGTACCAGACGATCCCGCGCGGTTGTCACACTTCGAATTAAATCCTGCCCCATTTGACGCACACGCTCATAGGTTTCGCGCGCTGCATAAAACGCATCTAACATTTCCGAAAATGTTTCAAATTTTTGTGATTTCGTTCCATATTGCAAAATTTCTCGAAACGAAAAATCAGCCGGTTTTCCGTCACGCTCCAATATATGAGCCACCGGCATTCTGTCTTTGCATACCGATTCCAAGGTGGCAAGCAGGGGATCAAAGCAGTCCCGAATTGGCGTATCGGTTGCAGCTGTGGTTTCAAACACCAGTTCCCTTGCAATCAGCGGTGAAATACCACCGAAAGTCTGAACCAACCAGCGGTCGGCCGGTTGGTCGCTGATGTGTTCAGATAAGTCTGCTTTCTCTTCTTGTGAAAGCGTCAGAGGATTTAATTTTCCCTGTGTCGGTGGCAATCTGTAAAACATACCGGGTAAAATTTGTCTTTGTTCCGACATTTCGGCATCGACTCTGCGGAGGCAGTCGATGATTCGGCCATCGGCATCCAGTAAAATCAGGTTGGAATACCGCCCCATGGCCTCTAAAATCAATTGTTTTTCTGTGCGATCCCCGAGTTCATCTGTCGCTTCGATATGAAACGCAATGAGGCGTTCCATTGGCGGTTGCACAATGGAGACGATCCGACCACCGGTCAGATATTTACGCAAAAGCATACAAAACATGGGTGGTTCTGCTGGATTTTCACGCTGCGCGGCAATGAATTGTGCGCGTGGTCTGGTTGGATTCGCCGACAGGAGGAGTCGCGCTGTTCCACCCGCACTGCGTAGTGACAGAACAATTTCATCGCGAACCGGCTGATAAATCTTATCAATGCGCCCCCCTATGATCGGTGACAATTCCGAGACAAGGGCGGAGATACAAATAGCATCCATTGGCATATCAGTGTTCCCCTTCCCCGGCCATCATGATATCGAACAGTTCATTGAGGCGCGCTGTCTCCCCTTTGAGGTACAGCCAGCCGAACACGGCTTCGAGTGCGGTAGCGGCTTGATATTCTTCCCGTTTTGCCGCTTTGGGGACAGAGTGGGGGTTGGTATTTCTGCCACGACGATAGATGTCTGTTTCTTCCTCTGTTAAGGCGGGAATGAGTTTTTTGGTCATAGCTGCCTGCGCGGGTGCGGCGACGTAGCCCAGTGCCGCTTTGTGCAGACCTTTGGGGGTTAATTTCCCATGTAGGCAAAGCCACGAGCGTACCATAAGCTCAAAAACGGAATCACCCAAATAGGCGAGTCCTAAATTACTCATATCGAAACTATCTTTTTGCAAGTGAAAATAATCCATTTTAATCTCCTCTGCCCTATCATGATATATGTCTAGTATAACACAGTTGTTTCCGAAAAGCATCATGATCCTTCTGTGAGACGGTCAATCATAGGGACGAGTGTTGCGATTTCCGGTTTGGATATCTGTTCATCGACGCCCAATTGATTGCCTTTGATCCGCATTTCCTGACTAATCATGGAGGAGAGGAGAATAAAAGGAATTTCTTTGAGTATGGGATCTGACTTCACCAATTTCGCCAGATGGTGGCCATCCATCTGCGGCATTTCAATATCCGATACGATGCAAGCAACCTGCGTCCGCACAGGATCGCCCGCATCTTTGACTGTATTTAAAAAGTCCCAGGCTTCCCTTCCATTTTCAGTTTGAACGGTATTGACATAGCCTGCCCTGTGCAGGGATTCCAAGATCATTTTTGTAAGGAGCAGAGAATCTTCGACAATGAGAATCGGTAATTCACTTCTGGAACGCATATAAGGCGCATCCGGCTCGTAGCGTTGTGTTCCCGCTTCCGCACTGATCTCCGCTACAATTTTTTCAAAGTCCAAAATCGTGATGAGTCGCCCCTCGTATTCCGCAATACCTGTTGCAATGCCATCCTGACCACCATAGATAATTTTGTCGGGTTTCTTCATTTGATCCCATGGAATTTGATCAATTCCGATGACAGTATGTACATGGAACGCAAAGTTTTCATCATTAAATTTGCTTATGATCAAAATATCGCGGTCGGCTTGGTCGGACTTGGACAGTCCTAGATAAGCCGCCAAATCCACAACACTCAAAACCACATCACGCGGTTTAAAAACACCCTCAATCTTGGGGTTCGATTTTTGCATG
>JAVVSI010000037.1:0-8304 GCA_036654315.1 Evtepia sp.
AGGAGGAAGTCCTTTCCGTTGTCCCTCTCTTCGGAGACGATACCGCCGCAGAAGATAAATTTGCGCGCGCAAAATCGTTTTTGAAGTCTTTGATTGCAGACGCAGAGCCGGAAGAAGAACCCGGTCCGGAACGACTCGGCAAGCAAAAAAAGAATCCGAAAAAAAAGCGTACCCCACCACGGCGTCCCCGCATTGTGCTTCCACCCGATACCCCCGCAAAAGAGCTGTCAGCACATTACGCAAAGGGACTGCGGAGCCTACGCAATCGCAGTTTTATTCTCCTCTTCCTCTCGCTTGTCACGCTTTATCTCTCCCTTGCCAATGCCCAACTTCTCCCCGCGCTCCCCTACCTTGATCAATTTAATATTTGCGTTTATGCAAATGCCGGGATTCTTATCCTCGCTTTCATTGTGGGCTGGGACGTACCATGCGCAGGCTTCAAAGCACTATTTCACCTCAGACCCGCTATGACAACCGTCGCGGCCTTTACCTGCCTCATTGTACTGGCGGATGCCGGAACCTTGGTCTTTCTCCAATATCGTCCGGAAAGTCTCCCATTTTTTGCACCTGCCACGCTCATTCTCACCTTCCACCTCTGGGGTATTTATCGAAAACGCGCCGCTTTGCGTATCTCTTGTCATACAGCGGGCAGTGTCTCACAGCCCTATATCGTCACCGCTGATCCCGACAAATGGGACAATGAGACGGCATTTCAGAAACGCACCGCTCGGCCCGATGGCTTTGGAACCCAAATCCAAATGCCGGATTTCTCCGAAACTGTACAAGCAAAACTGGCCCCCATTTTAATTCTCGTCAGCATCCTTTTTGCTTTGCTTGCCACTGTCTTTCACGGACATCCCGAACTTGTGTTCTGGGCACTTTCCGCCATTTTCTCCGCAGCATCCTCTTTGGGTGCTTGTCTCTGTTTCAGCCTTCCTTACCTCTCTGTTGCCACCAAACTCGGAAAAATCGGTGCCGCCTTTGCAGGCTGGGCAGGTGTTTCCACCTCACAATATTGCGACCGTATCTTGCTGGATGACTATGACCTCTATCCACCCGGCACCATTAAACTACATGATTTTTCTGTCTTTGAGGGCGTAACGGAACAACGTCTCATCTCTTTTACCACCTCCGTTTTAAGCGCGGCCGGTGGTGGACTCACCCCCATTTTTCAAGCACTCGCCCGCAGTGCCAATATTCCGCTGCTCGATGTCCAAGATCTTGTCCGTCATAACGACGGCCTTTCCGCACAAATTCACGGAAAACGTGTCCTCGTTGGTACTGTGGACTTTCTCGCGCGCATGAAGGTCAACCTACCCAGTGTTTTAACAAAACAGACACTCTTCTGTGCCGTGGATGGGGTAGCCATCGGCGAATTCATTCTACATTACCGCCCCCATACCGGTATCACTCCCGCACTCTTTTCCCTGTTTGGCAATCGCATTACCCCCATTCTCATCGCACGCAACTTCCATATTACACAGGATTTACTGGACGCTCATTTTCATATCCCCACTGATAAAATGATCATCCCCGATATGGAACGCCGCACCACACTTGCCGAATCGCAGCCAAATCAAAGCTTTATCTTAGCTGTTCTGTGCCGTGAGGGTTTGACTCCGTATTCCACTTCCATCGCCGCTGCCCGCCGTCTCTGTGTGGCAGCCCGTCTGAATACCATGATTACCTGTATCGGTTCCGCTGTCGGCGTCCTGCTCGCGTTCTTCCTTGCAGGTGCGGCGGCACTCACTGCCCTCAATGCACTCAGTATGAGCGCATTCCTTCTCCTGTGGCTGATCCCCATTTTCCTGATCCTCGGCTGGGTGAATCAGTTTTGATCTCTTTCCTATGCCACGACGCACAGACTTGACGATTCAGGTCTGTGCGTCTTTTCTTGCCGCAGACACACTTTTTCTTGTATTGATATGAAAATACCCCAACTATGACGCGCTGCGCCATAGTTGGGGTATCCTCTTTTAGTTCGTTTCAATCTCCAAGCCAACCGGACAATGATCGCTTCCCTCAATTTCAGGAAAAATCATCGCATCCCGCACAGCGGGATACAGTCGGTCTGAAATCAGAAAATAGTCAATGCGCCATCCTACATTCCGTTCTCTGGCGGCAGAGCGATAACTCCACCATGAATACGCATCCCTTTGATTTGGATACTTCTTTCTATAGGTGTCCGTGAATCCCGCAGCAAGAAGCTCTGAAAATTTGCCGCGCTCTTCGTCGGTAAAACCGGGGTTCTTGTGATTTTTATCCGGGTTCTTTAAGTCAATGGGCTGATGCGCAACATTCAAATCACCACATAAAATCACAGGTTTCCTCTCATCCAGCTGCTTCAGATAAGCACGCAAATCAGTTTCCCATTGCATCCGATATTCTATGCGTTTGAGCAGATCCTGTGCGTTCGGCGTGTAACAGCAAACGAGAAAAAATTTTGGATATTCGGCGGTAATCGTCCGCCCCTCATGTCTGTGAATCTCTTCTCCGAAATGATTCTCCACGCGCAAGGGCTGTTCTTTTGTGAAAATTGCGGTTCCCGAATATCCTTTTTTATCCGCGCTGTTCCAAAACAAAGTATAGTGCGGCAAGTCGAGTTGAATTTGATCGGGTTGCAATTTCGTCTCCTGTAGACAGATGACATCCGGATCAAGCTCCGTGAGATGATCCAAAAACCCTTTTTTGACACAAGCGCGTAAGCCATTGACATTCCATGAGATCAGCTTCATCGCCCTATTGTGCGGCATCCAGGCGCGCAGCAACCTCGCTCAGGTAGTTGTTTTCATACGTCTCAATTGCACCGGCATCGACAGCGGCGGCAACTGTGGGGTCAATCGGGATTTGTGCCAAAACCGGGATTTCCAATTCTTTTGCCACTTCATGGATGCGGCTTTCCCCAAAGATAAAATGTTTTTCCTTACAGTTCGGACACTCAAAATAACTGTAATTTTCCACAATACCCAAAATCGGCTTTTTCATCAGATTTGCCATCTTGACTGCCTTTGTGACAATCATGGAAACAAGATCCTGCGGGGACGTCACCACTATAATACCATCGACCGGAATCGACTGGAATACAGTCAAAGGCACATCGCCGGTTCCGGGTGGCATATCAATAAACAGATAATCTAGGTCACCCCAAATCACATCCGTCCAAAATTGCTTCACTGCACCCGCCAGAACCGCACCGCGCCATACGACGGGATCCGATTCCTCTTGGAGCAGGAGATTCAGAGACATGATCTCAATTCCGTTTTTTGTCGATTCCGGAATGATACCGTTTTCGTCTCCGACCGCTTTGCTGTGAATATTAAATGCTTGCGGAATGGAGGGGCCTGTGATGTCTGCATCTAAAATGCCCACCCTTTTTCCCAATCTCGACATGGCCACTGCCAACTGTGCGGCAACAGCACTTTTTCCTACCCCCCCTTTTCCGCTCATAATGGCAATGACTTTACCAAAATGGGAGGAGGCGTGCGGCGTTTCGATCAGATCCTTCGGATCAAATTCCGAGCAATCCTGCTCGCAGTTTGCGCAATCGTTGTTACAAGATTCTGACATAGTAATCTGTTCCTTTCCTTTTTTGTACTCATTACAAATTGATCCCTCAGTAGTGATAGCTTCCCCCACCGATAAACTCCCGAATCAGAGAATCTCGCGGTACGAGTTCCGGATCAATGGCTTCGAAGCAATCAAACGCTTCCGTCAAACGAATCAATTCGTCGCGGCGTGGATTTTCCGGTGGCAGTGCTTCCATCAGGGGTTTTGCAAAATTCTTCATGACCGAAACCTCATAGGGCAGCGAAGAATCAAAAAGAAAATTCGCCCGATTCTTAAACGGTGAGATATACAGTTTTTCGCCATGTCGAACATTCGCCCACATACGGAGGGTTTCTTCCACATTGGTTCCCCTAAAATTATGATCCCGCACGGCACGCCTGGTCAGTCGCATCCATGTACCCTTGAATCGGACAATCTCGCCCTCCAATACGTCAGAACGCGCGGAGATATACAGGCGGGTTGCATTGGGATGTCGCGCCGTGATCTCGTCATTCAGGGCGTGAATCCCTTCAAATATTGCAATTTCATTTTTTTGCAGACGGAGTGACGATCCTTTTCCGACACTACGCATCTGTCTTGCAAACTCAAATTTGGGGACAAAAACCTCTTCGCCTTTTGAAAGTTCTTCAAAATGTCGATTTAACAGATCCATATCCAGACACAGAGGCGATTCAAAATCCAGCTCCCCCTCTGCCGTACGGGGGGCGGTTTTGGGATCCAAGGTGTGGAAATAGTCGTCCATGGAAATCGTATGTGTATTGATACCGCGTGTGCGCAACTCATCCTCGATCTTCATGGCTGTCGTTGTCTTGCCTGAACCCGATGGGCCAGACAACAACACAATGGGACTGTTTTTTAGGTTTGCAGCAATCGTATCGGCGGCGGCAGATACCTTTTCCTGGTATTTGCAATCACTTTCCTCCACAAAGGCTTTTGGGTCACACTTGACACGCTGATTGATCTCACGCAATTGGTAAGACATAGTAGATCCCTCCTCATCAAATAAAGGGCATCCAGCCGGACTTTGTCTCGCAAATCTTCCCAATATCCCGTATGTAATCCTGCGGATATTTCGGGTTCGCCAGCCTAGTAACCTTGCCCTCGCTATGGTTGACAGCCTTCGTCACCCCGCCCGCACCCAGCGCAAGAACAGAGTGAAGTTCTTCCATCATACAGATATTATAAACACTTTCATGCCCGGCTTGCATCCATCCGACATTCTCCAGAGAGGCAGACATGAATTTTTGGCGATATAGATAATATGGGTGATATCCCGCACTGCGCAGTGTCATATTGGCCTCGTCCAGCATTTGTGTCACTTCCAAGGGCGTAGGCAGATCAATCTGCGTCTGCGGAAGTGCCGCCCCCCGCTTGAGTGCCAAGGTATGAACCGTGATATTTTCCGGCTCCATTTTGATGACCTCTGCCAGCGTCTTTCGAAATCCCTCTGTGCTATCTTCCGGCAGTCCCGCAATCAAGTCCATGTTCACTGCGTCGAATCCCACTTGCCGCGCCAACGCAAAAGCCTCTCGAATCTGTTTCACCGTATGATTTCTCCCCACGGCCTTCAAAACAGAATCCGACATGGACTGTGGATTGACCGAAATGCGATTCACGCCCAATGCTTTTGCGGCTTCCAGACGATCCCTTGTGATCGTATCCGGTCTGCCCGCTTCCAAGGTGAACTCCAAATCATCCGTGAGTTGGAAGGCCTCTTTCAGATGTGTGCAAAGTGCTGTGAGCTGTATGGCAGAAAGCGTTGTCGGTGTTCCCCCGCCAATATAAACTGTTTTGATCCTTGCATTCGCCTGATGGATTGCGGCGGCAGCGGCGTCTATTTCCAAATTCAGCGCGTCAAGATAGGGTGAGATCAACTCATGGTGTCCTGCGGCCGAAATAAAGGAACAGTAGGCGCAACGAGAGGGACAAAATGGAATCCCAACATAAAGCGAAATCTCATTCGGCTTGAGCATCTCTTTGACCGCAACGCACACGTCGGCACAATCAATCGCCAAGCGGCGACGTGGTGCGGAGACGTGATAACGCGCCAGAAGTTGATTCGCCTTTTTGGCAGAATCTCCCGCCAGCATCGCATGCGTCGGGATTTTGACAGGTCGCACTCCGGATAGCATACCCCATACGGGTTCTTTCTGCAACACCTTCACGGCAACCAAATAAAACGCGCGCGCAATCACATGGCGAATCAGCTTCGTATCCGCAATCGGATCTACCGGCAAGCTTCGATGCGCAAGACAGGTTTTTGAAAACAACTGGTTCTCTTTCCGCAAATTCGCAATCGCTGCAAACGATTTTTCAGAACTTGTCAAGGTTATGATCAGTTCGTTTTCTTCAAACGTAGGCTCTTCTATATATTCCGGTCGTTCCTCGGGAAACAACATCATAAGCATCTGCTCAATCGGATATTTCTCGTTGTGACCCTGTAGGAAAATTTTCATCGGCTGAGTGCTTCCATTACGTAGCCGTTTTGATGGCGTTCGCGTTCTAGGGTCGTACTACTTTCGTGACCGGGATAGACACGGAAATCACCCGGTAATTCCGCCAGACGGCGCAGTGATTGCAATATGCGCGGATAGCTTCCGCCGACAAAATCTGTTCGACCACAAGAACCGCAAAACAGAGTATCCCCGCAAAACAGAACATCCTCCACCTGTAAAACAACAGAACCGGGGGAATGTCCCGGCGTGTGCAATACATGGATCGTGAGTGTGCCAAGCAAAAGAGAGTCGCCTTCATCATAGAAGTGCAGATCCTTTTGCATTGGCAATTTCATATGTCGATCTTGTGGATGATCACCCGCGACCTCGTCTCTGTGAATCCAAACAGCCGCATTCGGAAAGACTTTCCGCAATGCCGGCAATCCAAGAACATGATCAAAATGCCCATGGGTCAACAAAATATATTGCAGCTCCATACCCATATCCGTAATGACTTGAGCGATCCTGTCCGCGTTTCCGCCCGGATCCACGACTGCGCAAACACCCTTCGTCTCATCACCAAAAATATAACAATTCGTCCCAATTTCTCCAACTTGAAGTTGTTTTATGATCATAAACTAAAGCCTCCATATTAACTATGATTTATTTCCGTGTCAAACAAAATCGTCACCGGCCCGTCGTTCACAGACGCGACTTTCATATCCGCACCAAATACCCCACACGCAACCGGAACACCAAATGCGCGGCATTCATTCAAAAAGAGTTCATACAAGGGAATTGCAAGCTCCGGTTTGGCAGCATCGGTAAAACCCGGGCGGCGACTTTTGGTATTGGCATATAGGGTGAACTGCGAAATGACAAGCAGCGATCCACCTACATCCGTGAGTGAGCGATTCATTTTCATGCGCTCATCCTCAAATACACGAAGCCCGCAAACTTTGTTTGCCAAGCGTTTCGCATCCGCTCCGGTATCCTTATTTCCAACACCGAGCAAGATCAGGAATCCAGTTTCAATTTTCCCGATTTCTCTATCCTCCACGCAGACACACGCGGAAGAAACGCGTGTCACAACTGCGCGCATCATCCAAACCTCCAAAGCTTCATTTTTTATAGTATATCATTTCCGGAGTAAAATAGTCAATCTTTCTTGCCCCTGTGCAATAGGAAATCAAGAACGACCGTTGTTTTTCGGGAAAGAAAATGTTATAATTGCAGAAAACAAGCATGAGGAGGATTCCGTTTTGCCGCAATCTCATATCATAGAAATAACCGAACAACTGAATATCTGCGCCCGTCTGCGCGAAAACAACAACGCGGGTCGGCTGGCCTGTGTGGAAACCTATGGTTGCCAACAAAATGAAGCTGATTCCGAACAGCTGCGCGGTTATCTTGACGCGATGGGCTTCTCTTTCACTTCTGACCGTAACTGCGCCGATATCGTCATTTTGAACACCTGCGCCATCCGTGACCACGCCGAAAAACGCGTGTTTGGCAAAATAGGTTCCCTCACCAAACAAACAAACCCCCATCAGATCGTTTGCGTTTGCGGCTGTATGGCACAGCGAGAGGCCGTTGCCCAACGGATCAAACGCTCTTTCCCGCGCGTCGATTTGGTGTTCGGTACGCATATGCTTTGGAAATTCCCCTCCCTGCTGTTGCGCGTCTTGGAACAAAAAGAGCGCGTATTTGAAGCACCCGACTCCGACGGTATCATCGCGGAAGGCATTCCCGTCGTACGACAGAACAAATTGTGCGCTTGGGTTTCCATCATGTACGGCTGTAATAACTTCTGCACCTACTGCGTCGTCCCCTATGTGCGCGGTCGGGAACGTAGCCGCAAAAGTGCCGATATCATAAACGAAGTGCGCGCCCTCATCGCAGACGGATTTCGCGAAATTACCCTTTTGGGTCAAAACGTGAACTCCTATGGCAAAGATATTGATGATCTCGATTTTTCCGGCCTCCTCCAAGCACTCAACGCCCTCGATGGTGATTTCTTAATTCGATTTATGACCTCCCACCCCAAAGATGCGGGGGAGCGTTTATTTGATACGATGGCAGCCTGCCAAAAAGTTGCACCCCAGCTGCACTTACCTGTGCAAAGCGGAAGCAGTCGCGTCCTCTCTGCCATGAATCGCGGCTATACAAGAGAACATTATTTGGATTTGATTTCCTCCCTGCGTAGCCGAATGCCCGACATCGTCCTTACCTCCGACATCATTATTGGATTTCCCGGGGAAACGCAGGCGGAGTTTGAAGAGACACTATCGCTCCTAGAAAC
>JAVVSI010000038.1:0-8247 GCA_036654315.1 Evtepia sp.
CCAAACTGCCATGGTACAGGCTCAGTACGCGTACAGCAACGCACAGTCTTTGGAACGATGGCAAGCTCTGCTACCTGTCCGAATTGTCGCGGCGAGGGCAAGATTATACACAAACCCTGTAAAAAATGTAATGGTAGCGGAACTGCGCGGAAGCAAAAGAAGATTTCAATCAATATTCCATCCGGTATTGATGATGGTCAGGCAATTTCTCTGCGTGGACAGGGCGATCAGGGTCGAAATGGTGGACCGGCCGGCGATTTGGTGATTGGAATCCGGATTAAGCCACATGAGAAACTGCGCCGCGATGGAACCACCATTTATTTGGAACAAGTGATTACATTTTTCCAAGCAGCCTTGGGAACAGAAATTGAAATTCCGACTTTGGATGGGAAAGTAAAATATAATATACCGGAGGGGACACAAACCGGAACTACCTTCCGTTTGCGTGGCAAAGGGGTACCCGCACTCAACGGACGTGGACGCGGAGATCAGCTTGTGACCGTAAAAGTGGATGTGCCGAAGAATTTGACAACAGATCAAAAAGAAGCACTTCGGCAGTATGGTGTCGCAATGGGTGAAGTTTCCCAAGTGGGTGAGGAAGAGGAATCGAAGCCGTTTTTTGGGAAAAGCAAGAAGAAAAAATAAGGAGATTCCATGTTTATTGCGGATTATCACACGCATTCGAACTGTTCCCCGGACGGCACTGTGCCTATGATTGAAATGGCAAAAGCGGCGCGTACGATGGGACTATCCGAACTTTGTCTGACAGATCATTGTGATCTTCTCAGTTTGGACGGAAAAAAGCGTACAACAGAATTCGATTGGCAGCCTATTTTGTCACAACGTAAAGATATGTTGCAGGCATTTGGACGTGAGATTCAATTGCCGATGGGTTTGGAATTTGGCATGAGTTTTTTAGATTCTGTGGCTGCCGAAAAAATTTTAAAAGAACCGGGTTTGGATTTTGTAATCGGTGCCGTCCATAATCACAGTGAAAAGGCGGGCGGCTCTGATTTCTATTTTGCCGATTATGAGACAGAGGATGATTGTTATCGTGCATTGGACGATTACTTCGACTCTGTTTTAGCACTGTCAAAAACCGATTATTATGATGTGTTGGGACATATCAGCTATCCTCTGCGTTATATGCGCGGGGATTACAAACAGCCTATTTCTTTGTATCGCTATACAGATCATATCCGTCTGATGCTGACGCGTGCTGCCGATAAGGGGCGGGGTATGGAAGTGAATACGTGGAAAGGGCAGACGCTATCGGAGTGGATTCCGATTCTGAAACTTTTCAAAGAATGCCATGGAGAAATTATTACGGTCGGATCAGATGCACACGCAACGGCACCGCTTGGTGGCGGAATCAAAGAAGCGTATACGATGTTGGGCGATTTTGGATTTCGTTATGTGGCGGTGTATCGCGAGAGAAAACCGGAATTCATCAAATTATGACCGAAACAGGAGGGCATGACTTATGATCGCATTAGGCTCCGATCACGGCGGCTACGATCTCAAGGAGCGTGTAAAGGCTTTTTTACAAGAGGAAAAGATACCTTATACCGACTATGGCTGTCCCAATAAAGACAGTTGCGATTATCCCGTTTTTGCAAAAAAGGCGGCAGAAGCAGTTGCAGATGGAACTTGTGAAGCCGGTATCGTCATTTGCACTACGGGTGTTGGCATCTCAATCGCTGCGAATAAGGTGAAGGGAATTCGTTGCGCTCTTTGCCATGACCCACTTTCTGCCGAAATGTCTCGCCGTCATAACGATGCAAATATGCTTGCACTGGGTGCCGGTATCACAGGCGGTAATCTGGCGGAACGCATTGTATCAGTCTTTTTGGCAACGAAATTCGAGGGTGGAAGGCACGAAAGACGTGTACAATTGATTCGAGATATGGAATAATAAGGGATATAATGAGACAAGGACTTTTCCATTTTACCTTGATAGGTAAGAGGAAAAGTCCTTTTTACATTTCTTTACATGAGTATAATTGTACAAAACGTAAAAAATATAGGAAAAAGTGCTTGCAATTTTTGTTTATATATGCTAATATATAAACAACAAGAGGAAGAAGATACCATAGTTAGAAAGTGAGGGAGCGACATGAAAGGATTCACATTTTGTTCGATCCGAGAGAAGCCGGAATATATTGAGCCGGTCTTGGAGACTTTGGCGGAAAACTGGTGGGGCTGTATGCCTTGGACGAAGAAGCACATAGCAGAATGTATGACAGATGCGCCGCTCCCCGAAACTTATGTCATGCTTGAAGATAATAAGCTTGTTGGGATGTACACCTTGTTGAAGAAAGAAATTCTTTGCAGTACGGAAGTTGGTCTTTGGATCGGAACCCTGTATATCTGTCCGGAAGCAAGGGGACGTAGTCTCAGCGGATATATCATGGAAGATGCCGAAATCAGAGGAGCGGAACTTGGCGAAGAAAAAATTTATCTTGCTTCCGACCACGTTCAGTTCTATGAAAAATTCGGATTTAAAAGAATCGGCCCGGATCTCTGCGCCTGGGGGGAGCCGACACAGATGTATGAACACGATACAATACAGAAGCGTAAATTGGCCGCATAAGGAGAGGTATGGATGGAAAAAAATAAATAAAGATTGGACAATTCTGAATGCGTTCAGACTTTGTCCAATCTTTTTTTGCCGCGATAGGGTTTAGAAAAACAGCTGAGGTCTTTTACGCGGGGTACTGTAAAGTGCGACGATATCATCACGGTGGAAGAGGAAATCGGGGTCGGAGAAGAATTTCGCTTTTTTCGGGCAATTTTTCACACAGGCATTACATTTGATACAGATACCGGGAACGAGTGTAGGATCATCCATGGATATGGCACCCATAGGGCAATGTTTTGCACAGAGTTTACACTTCACGCAATCTTCTGTGGTCTGAGGTTTGACTTTACGGATATCAATGCGTGTTCCGTCATGGTGTTTGGGTTGGAAGTATGGGCCAATGGGATCATTACCGGGTACGACGACGGGTGCCGGGAAGTCCCTGAGGGATTCCACTTTATCGGAAATATGACCTGCGAACTCATTTGCAATGGCGAGATCACGGGCATCCGGGCGTGCGGCGGCCAGTGTATCGGAAAAGGCGTGTTCTCCAATAAACGCGGCGGCGGCCACAGTATGGAACCCATTTTCCTCCATCGTATTGCGTAGTTCGATTAAAGCATCATCGAAGGCGCGATGACCGTAAACCACAATTGGAACTCCGATTGCGCCATTCCCCTGAAAGGAAGCTATATACTTAATTAAGAGATTTGGAACACGTCCCGCATATACGGGTGTGCCAAATACAACGAGATCACCTTCGGCAAACGCCATAGCATGCGTCCGCGCAGGGGGTAATGTAAAGTCGAATTCCTTGAGGGGGCACTCGGCAAGATCCGCAAGTTGTCCTGCAATTGTTGTTACAGTGCGTCTTGTGGTTCCGGTCGCACTGAAGTAAACTGCCCACACGGTTTTTACGTTCATAGCAATCGCTCCTTCGTTTTCATAAAATATTGGATTTCCCGCAAATGGAAAGCCTAATTCGTCCATATTATACACCTTTCTGTACGAAAGTAAAGAAAAGTTTCATAGTAAGGTTGCTTTTTGCCGTGTAGTTTCATATAATAGATGTATTCGGTAATTTTGGGACTGACGCACGCGAAAGGAATCCGGACATGAATCAGAATAAAAAAGAGAAACAAAGCAAAAACCATAAAATGGCACTTATTATCAGTTGCACAGTTGTACTTTGTCTTACGCTGGCGTATACCGGCCTTTGTATTTCGGCAAATGCTACAGATCGCATTTTCCCGCGCACCTCCGTTGCCGGTGTCTCTGTTGGTGGCATGACACTGGAGGAAGCCGCGCAGAGATTGAAAGAGGAAAGTTTGTCGGCAGATCAAGGGATCTTATTTGAGGTGCGAGACGAGAACAAAACGGTGCCGATTCGTATTCCATCCTCCTGTGTAGAAATCGACGCAGAAACAAGTGCTGCCCGTGCGCTGTCCGTTGGGCAAGACGCAGTGCTGTTCAAAAAGGGTTTTTTATATCTGAGCGGGAAAAATGTTGAGCCTTCTTATCTTGCGACAGAGGACTTAGATATGATTTTGGACGATATGGATCAGAAAATTGGTGAGTCGGTGCAGGAGAGTCGCTATACCGTGACAGATACGGAGCTGGAACTTGTCAAGGGAACGCCGGGTAGACTCGCAAATCGAGACAATGTAAAAGAGCAGGTTCTGTCTTTATTGGGAAAAGGGGAGACAGTGTCGGGTACTGAGACGACACCGCAGTTCACAGTTACGTTGGAGGAGACGCTTCCTGCGCCGCTGGATCTACAGGCAGTCTATGACGATGTCCATGTAGCCATGCAGAATGCATCTGTCAATGCGGCAAACAATGAAATGCAGATGGATGTCACGGGGATTTCTTTTGATGTAGAGGCGGCCAAAACGGCATTTGAGTCTTTGGCGGCGGGTGCCAACTGTAAGATACCGCTGGTCATTACGAAGCCGGAAGTAACCATTCAGCAACTGGAAGGCGTGCTTTATCGAGATCTTTTGGGTGCAGCCACATCGAACATAGGCGGTTCTTCGAATCGTCTTTCCAATGTCAAGCGCGCCGCGATTGCCTGTGATGGACAAGTGCTTATGCCGGGAGAGACGTTTTCCTATAACGGCATTGTTGGCAGACGCACATCAGAGCGCGGTTATTTACCGGCTCCTGCCTATGTCGCAGGTGCAACGGTCAGTGAAGTCGGTGGTGGGATTTGTCAAGTATCCTCTACCTTGTATTTAGCTACTTTGCGTTCCAATCTGGAGATTGTCGAGCGGTATAACCATGGTTATACCGTCAAATATGTCCCGGATGGTATGGACGCAACGGTTTACTATGGCTCGAAAGACTATCAGTTCAAAAATAATAGTAAATTCCCCATCAAGATTGCCGCGAATGTCAGTGACCGTACCCTCAGCGTCAGCATTTACGGTACCAAAACAGATCATCTCACTGTGAAGATGGAGGGCGTACAGCTGAGTCAAAGTAGTTTTAAAACGGTATATGAAGTCAATCAAAGCCTGTCAGCAGGGAAAACAATTGTGAGCGTCACCCCTTATTCCGGCTGTAAAGTAGAGGTATATCGTTGTATCTACGCAGATGGGAACTTAGTCAGTCGCAATCGTGAGAGCGTCAACGTCTATAAAAGCCGGGATAAAGTGATCCAAGTCAGTCCGGTCGATGCCGGAAAATATGGACTGAGCGGCGGCACGAAGCCTGCCGAACCAAGCAAGCCAAAGGAGCCGGTGAAACCGACCAAACCGACCAAACCTGCCGAACCGGTTAAGCCGGTCAAGCCTGCCGAACCGACGCAACCGGTAGAGCCGGTGAAGCCACCGGAACAATCGATAGAGCCGACACCGCCGCCGGTGACGCCGGAACAACCCACGGAGCCGGTTCCACCGACTCCGGATGTTGCTACGACACCGGCAACATAGGAAGGGATACAAATGAAACAAAGCGTTCCACTTAGATATGAATTGAAGCAAAGGGCGAAGAAGAAGATGGGGAAATCCTTTCCAAACTGGATCAAAGGGATTATACTTTTTGTCGCCTTGGAAGTCGGGTTTGTTCTGTTACAAATTATGATGGATGCCACGATTCCTTTCCAGATGTTTTCTTTGCAAGCGTATGCGAACGTGCAGAGCGGTATTTTTTCGGATGCGAACGGATTGCGGATGATTTTGAGGATGGATGTGCTTCACGTTGCGTTTGCCATTCCGCTCACCTATGAGAGAATGCAGAGATATCTGTTCTTTGCAGCTATGACATTTCTGGTTGTGTCACCGATGAAGCTTGGCGCAATGGAACAGTGCTGGTGGTTGCAATCCGGGCAAAAGCCGATTTTCCGTGAGATATTCCGTTGGTATTACGAATGGAAGAGACTATGGAAAGCACTTGTCATTGAAGGCGGTCTGGGTTTGGTTTGGCGTGCAGTTGGTATTCTGTTTACCCTGCCCACCTTGATTCTCTATAGTTTGCCAATGACCTTTACGCCTTCGCAGGAGACTCTGGTGATTTTGGTCGCATGGACGCTTATGTTCTGCGGCGTGATGTTGTCGTTTTTTCTATACACCGTGATTCTGCCGATTCGCTATTGCCTGTCGGCACGACCGGAGCTTTCTATTGTAGAGATCATCAAAAGAGGGTTAAAGTCAACAAAGGGATACCGAAGAGAATTTTTTAAATTACGTTTTTCATTTGTGATCTGGGATTTTGTGTCGAATATGAGTTATGGTGCGATGGATTTGTATGTATTTCCTTATATCTCCGTGACAACGATGGAATTTTTGGCAGAGGTTCGTAACCGTCGCGAGGGCGCAGTCATCTGAGAGACATCAGTTTTGGAGAGTGAACATGAATAGCAACAGCCTGGCACAAAATTGGACGATGCGTAAATTGATACAATTTACGTTGCCCACCACAGCAATGTTAGTTTTTATTTCAATGTACCAGATGGTAGATGGGATCTTCGTCTCAAATCTGATTGGGTCCGATGCTTTATCGGCAATCAATATTGTTTATCCATTGATCAATGTCATTTTGGCCATTGCCATTATGTTTGCGAGCGGCGGCAGTGCTTTGATCGCAAAAGACATGGGAGAGGGGGAGAGAGAACGGGCAAAAGAAAATTTCACAATGCTGATTTTAGTGGGTTTCCTGCTCTCTTTGCTTTTCAGCGTGATGGGTCTCTTCTTTACGGAACCAATCATTCGTATGTTGGGTGCAACAGATCTGATTGTGCAGTATTGTATTGATTATCTGAAACCACTTTTGATCTTTGCACCGTTTATGATGCTCCAGTTATTGTTCCAAAATCTGTTTGCGACAGCGGGAAAGCCACATCTGGGACTGCTTACAACCTTGTTTTCCGGCTGTGTCAACATTATTTTGGATTATATATTCATTGCAAGGTTGCACATAGGAATCGGCGGTGCAGCACTTGCGACCCTAATCGGTTATTGTTGTGCGACTGTATTTGGAATCCTATACTTTGCACTGAATCGAAGTGGGACGCTGTATTTTGTAAAACCGAAATTTTCGCTTTCAACTTTATTGAAAGTCTGTGGAAACGGTTCCTCAGAAATGGTGTCGAATATTTCAGTTGCGGTGATTACCTTCGTTTTGAATTTCTACATGTTGAAATTCTACGGAGAGGACGGTGTTGCCGCGATTACCGTCATCTTGTATGCATCGTTTTTATTAACTTCCGCCTATCTTGGTTTTTCAGGTGGAACGGCACCGGTATTCAGTTATTACTACGGTGCAAATGATCCCGATATGCTCAAGAAATTGTTCCGATACAGTATGATTTTGGTTGTAGCAAGTTCGATCGTGACTTTTTTGATTGCACTCGTCCTTGCAGATCCAATTATTTCTGTTTTTGCACGGCGCGGGACGCGCGTTTTTGAAATTGCACACAAGGGATTTCCTCTTTTCGCAATTTCTTTCTTACTCACGGGAGTCAACATTTTTGCGTCTGCCCTATTTACCGCATTTTCAAATGGTAAGATTTCCGCATTGATCTCATTTTTGAGAACATTTCTGTTTATTATGTTGTTTTTGGCTGTTTTGCCACCTCTGATCGGCGTAACAGGTATTTGGATTGCGGTACCGCTTGCGGAGTTTGCAACGCTGTTTATTTCTCTGATCTGTTTCAAACGGGGATGGCCTCGGCAATTGCTAATTGACAATTGATCGGAGAGGCTATATAATAAAGATAGCAAAAGATCCGAGTGTATAAAATCCAGAACGTCTTTGTGTTACGTATGACAGAAAGGAGAAACAATATGAAATTCACATTAACAACTTTAGAGGTATCGAATTTGGAGCGGAGTGTGCGTTTTTATCGCGATTCTCTGGGACTACCGCTGATCGAAAGATTTTTATCCGGTTCGGGCGCACAGATTGCGATGTTGGGTGATCCGGATTCGGCACATCTGGAACTGATTCAAAAGGAGACTTCCGATGCAACGGAATCTCACGAAGGATTCTCCGTCGGGTTTAAAATTGCACATGCAGGGATTCTTGCCGCCAGCTTGGATCCGAATTTTGTCGGACCGATTTCGCCGAACCCCAGACTTAAATTTTACTTCATCCGCGATCCGGATGGATATCGCGTGCAACTGATTGATGCCTAATTGTAGAGTATAGAAGAGCCGCAGGAAATA
>JAVVSI010000039.1:0-8232 GCA_036654315.1 Evtepia sp.
CGTACTCCCTATTTTTATTGATTCTCTTCTTTGTTCTAAACGCTGCCGCGCGTCTCTTTCACTTTGCCCCCCTCATAATTCCTGCTTACGTCTCACTTGTTTACTGTGCGTTCCGTTTTTTTTCGCGGAAGCATGACCGTCGGCAAGCCGAGAATGCTCGTTTTATGTCGTTGGTGCAATCCGTAACACGTTGGTTTCATCTGAAATACAGCAGACATATGGATAAACAACACCGCTATTTTAAATGCCCCAATTGTGGTCAACAGCTCCGTGTCCCACGCGGAAAAGGAAAAATCCAAGTCTTTTGCCGCACCTGTGGCACTCACTTTGAGGCGAAAAGCTAACATAAACCCCCATAGCATTGTCGTGCTATGGGGGTTTGTTCACTTGCAACGCACAGACAAAGAATCCGTGTTCTGTTCATTCCATGGGGTCGGGATCGAATCAATCGTCGGATTGTATTGACCTGCATAGCGCAGCGCATTTTTTTCATACACGAGCAAATAGGTACCATACCTTCTCTCGCACTGGTAACACACCACCGCCAAACGTCTCCCATCGTAATCCAAGGCCATTGTATCCAATATCTCCGCGATTGGTTTAAATTCCTTGAAACTCCCGCGCATGGCGACTGCGTATACTCCGCTTGTGTCGTTTGTCAAAAGCACGAACGTCCCATCTGAGAAGCAGATCATCGACAATTTGTCATATTGCTTGATCGCCAAAACTTCTGCTTTCCTTGCTGCCTTGCACACTTCCATTTTATGTAGCAACTGTTTGCCGTCTGCGCTGAGAACAGATAGCATAATCTGATCATTTTCTTCCGTCAACAGCAGAAGTTGCTCTTGTGTGAAACTTTTCTCCAGTCGGACTACACGCGTCGTTTGAGGATTCAGCGGATAAACCATCCGCGCTGATTTAGGTTCATGATTGTCCTGTATATCCTCCATTGGGATAAAATGAATTCCGCTCAATTCCTGCGGCATGGGGACATTCTCCCCTGTATGCGCATCGTTTAGCGTGAGCGTACAAAACAGCCCGGATGTCGTGCGTACAACCTGAGGCATAAAGTTGATATCGCCGGAGTCGGACTCGCTCGTCACTTCAAGTGTTTTCCCCATCTCGTCTTTGGTAACGGCAACTTTTATTTTATGCATCGGCGAAATCGGAATTTTGAAATAGTCTGAACACTTCCAATCAAATGCCACCACTTCTGTCTCTCCGATTTTTTGTCTGTCATCAATAGGAATATATACTTGCATCGTAATCGGGTAAAATTCGCAATAATCTCGTATAAAAAATGTCTCTTCCCGCGTTTCTCCGGGCATTGTTCGCGTCTCTACCTCCTCGGCGGGCTTGCTGACATACGAACTTCGCTCAAAATTTTTGAGGCTAGGGGTTTTCAAATCAGCTACACTTGCGCTGAGTTTGAACCCGATAGGATCACTGATCCTCACATTCGGGAAAACCCGCCTATCGTCCGGCTGTCTGACTTGGGTAAACCGATACTTTGTATGCACAGTCGATCTCTCCCCGACGGTATATTCGGCATCCCAAAACAGTTGTTTTTGTTCATTCATCCGATAGGCAACTTGAATCCCCTCTGCTGCCGCCTTATCTCCAAATAATACGGTCTCTTTGATTGTGAGTGCATTTTGTTTGGCATCGACGATATAAAAACTCGCACAAATACCGCCTACAGATAAAAGCAACAATAGGATCGTGACAAGGAAACTCTTTTTCATAACTTAAACCTCGCCTGTCAAGTCATCGAGTGCCTTGCTGACACGGTTTGCTTTATATTGATACGTTTCCTGCACATAGCCAAGTAGGGTTTGTCCGCACTCCTCCAGTACCTGCATAGAGGTATCGCCCACGATTTCCCCCTTGTGCAGTAAAACGGCCCTGCCGATAAATTGATCCACTTCCTCCAAAAGATGTGTGGATAACACCAGCGTTTCGGTCGGCTCTAAAACACCTAACAGTAGCTTGTAAAAATCCGCCCGATTGAAAATATCGTTGCCCGCAAATGGTTCATCCATCAAAATATAATCTGCACCTTGAGACAGGGCCAAAATGACCTCAAACTGATTTTTTTGTCCTGTGGAAAGCTGACGAATCGCTTTATGCGTCGGCAACTCGAAAAACTCCATCAAACCATGAAAGCGTTTGTTTCGAAACGTTGGGAAGTGCAGTTCGTAAAATTCTTTGTGTCCCGTGGCGGTCAGATTTGGGAAAAATGAGTGTTCACAGGTGGCAAATGAGAGACGCGCAATATTTTTTGTGCAAATCGGCTCTGCATCCAAGGTGACTGCACCTTGATAACGCAAATAACCTAAAATACACTTCAGGAGCGTTGTTTTTCCCGCGCCGTTTTCTCCAAACAAACCAACAATCTCCCCCTGCGCCAGAGATAAATTCACTTCATTCAGTGCCTTTGTTTTCAAAAAGGATTTACTCAAATTTTTGATTTCCAGCATAGCTTACCCTCCTAAATAGGCATACCACAATTTGTGCCACTGATTGGGCGTCAGACAAGACGCCGGGGTCGTCCATAGGTAAAATTCAAAATAGAGCCACAGTAAGAGCAAGGCAGTCAAAAAACTGACGACGAGTACGACAAGCGGTACCGTCACGCAGCGTCGTAACAACTCATAACGGTTGGGCAGTCTCTTCATAAGATAAATACTCTTACTGCCTTCATAATGATAGCGGTAATGATAGTATATGAGTACAAGCATACAAAAAATCAGGATGACAAATCCGACCAAGCTGTCTCCCAGAATCGTTTTAAAATCGGGCATACTGACGTTTGGGAGCAGAAGCCTTTTCCCTTTTACGACTGCGAACAAAAAATCATATTGGGTTTTATACTTGACGAAAAAAGTGAGGCTATAGAGAACGCTTGCAAGGAAGCCAATCACAATCCACAGTGATTCCCGTAAATAGCCAATCCCGACAGGAAAGTATTTTTCCACTTTAGTCTTCATATTGCTTCCCCCAAAAAACAATTGCAACAAAACACACGACTGCAAACACTGTCATGAATACGTTCGCGCCTGTCCTTCCTATGTATTGTGGAAACCCTATGACGATCAAGTATATCCCGGCGTGGTAAGCAACGCTTCGCATCGGTCTGTCACTTGAGATATTTGCAATGCAAGCTCCGGCCATCCACATCAGTGCTATGTTTCGGATCCATAGGCTGATTTCATCCAGTGGAAGCAGACTATGTAAGAACTGATCGCGGTAAAAAGCCAAAAAGGTTGTCTGTTCATTCCAAAATACAGGGTCTACAGTAGATGCGTACATATCACACAGTAATAGCACCGTTACAATTTGCAGCGCGAAGCAAATCACAAAACAAATTACATTATAACCGCACCAGAGTAAGGAGATTACTTTCTCATCTACAGAGAGGCGGCGCATGGTATAGCGTGATTTTGAATCCTGCCCCTCAGTTTCCGCCGCTTCTAAAAATGCACATAGAATCACAAAAGTCGCAGCCCAGATCCATTCTATTTTACTCTGTTGTATCAGTACTTCCAAGGAACAAATGCCTCCACCGGCTACCATCCGCTGCAACATCCATTGAAAGACGGCAACATCCACCATGCTCATTAGGAGAAGTAGCCCGATCATGGGATAGATTGTAGTTCTTGCTACAATCATGACAACCGACAAATATCGTTTCATCTCTCTCCTTTCCGATTCCAAACTTTTTCAAGCAATAAAGATACTTCCTTTTTTGAAATCCCCATCTGCTTCATAGCTGTTACAAATGTTGTAGCATCCTCCTCCACCTGTTTCGCACGAATGTCCGCTATCTTTTTTTCATCCAGCGTTACATAACTTTTCGCACCCGTGTGAGATACAATCAGCTGTTCCGCTTCCATCAAACGATACGCCTTTTGAATTGTGTTCGGATTGATCCCAAGTAAGGCGGACAACATTCGCCTGGACGGTAATTCATCCCCATCCCGTATCGTTCCGGCGATCATCCCATGCTTGATATAACGTATCATCTGCGCGTACATAGGCGAACCGTCTTGTATCTGTAATTCTTCAAATGAAATCATTGTATGCATCCTTCCAAAAAACCGTACCACTCATATAACACAGTTCAAGTGTATTATATGCGTGATACGGTTTTTCGTCAAGTGTTTTTTCCCACGGCATTCGTTTTAAAAAAATCCACGTCTTTTGCTGCGGGATCCCCGCAAAATGATGTTGACGCGCCTTGCTATTCGTGTTATAATGACTTCCACAAGTCTGATAATCCCCCATATGCTTCTGTAGCTCAGTTGGTAGAGCGACGCACTCGTAATGCGTAGGTCAGCAGTTCGAATCTGCTCAGAAGCTCCAGTCGAGAGCCTCGACACGCAATTCGCGTGGCGGGGCTTTTGCGACGCTATTGACAGGTGCCATCTCCCTGTCCAAGCACCCTTGGGTGTTCGTTCGGCTTTGCCGAACTCTAAACAAAAAAATGGAGGTTTTTTTATGTCCAAATCCAGATTCACCGTTCGCCAACTGACCACTGCGGGGGTCATTGCCGCGCTCTATGCGGGGCTGACCTGTTTATTGCCGATTCCACAATATGGTGGTATACAGCTTCGGGTGGCAGAGGCAATGACCGTATTGCCCTTTTTGTTTCCGGCTGCTGTACCGGGTCTTGCCGTGGGTTGTTTTCTTGCCAATTTACTGGGCTCGCCCTATGTGTTGGACTGGGTATTTGGTACGCTGGCAACAGTATTGGCGGCCTTATGGACGCGCCGCTGTCCGAACTTATATCTTGCACCCCTGCCACCGGTGATTTGCAATGCGCTGATTGTTGGTGCAGAAGTTGCCTATTTTTCCACCTTGGACGGCGCGTTATTTTTGCCTGCCTTTGCCTTCAACGCACTCACCATTGGACTGGGCGAAATCGTCGTTTGTTACGCGCTGGGTCTGCCCTTGCTCAAATGGATATCCAAGTCCTCCCTTTGGCGTGCATTTCAAAGATAAAATACAAAAATTCACAGGATGACAAAAAAAGGGGCTGTTGCATACCGATGCAACAGCCCCGAATCTGATGTCAGTTGTGGATTGAATAGACGATGCCGCCTACGGATATGGATTCCAACTGATCCAGCGGGATCAGCGTATTGAGTACCGTACTTTTGACACAGGCAGTACTTCCATCTTGCGTGCTGATACTGCCGCCCGTATTCAGATCAAGAACAGTACCGTCGGTTTTTGTGAGTAGGATTTTGACATTCTCCAAATAGCGCGCACTCTGGCGGCTGTCCTCCGGGTCTTGACGACCAGCGGGTGCGTGGCTCCACTGCACTTCGCTGTCCACGGTATAGGCAACGCGGACTGCTATGGGGGAAAGCGTGATCTCATCTACGGTGAAGGTCATGCCGTCCTGTTGGAATTGCGCACCGCCGCCCAAGGTGATGGCAGAATCCTCATACGCAATGTCAAAGCGGAACTTCCAATGACCCGAAACCAGAGGAATCAGCGTATCGGATGCTTCGTCCCAATAGGAAAAATCGTCAAAATTCGCTTTGGCAGTTCCCTTGTTGATCGGTGTGTCGGAGCTGACGGTTTGGACATACTGAACCGCATTGTCGGAGGGTTTGTCATCCCGGAAGTAGGAACTGCCATGCCTGCCGCCCTCATCTCCCCAACTGGAACCGGCGGACCCGCTGCATTGTAGTGCGTTGACAGGAATGCCCTTGGGCAGAAGCGGTTCTTGATCCGTGCGTGCGATGGTGTATATAATGCAGGCGTTATATTGATCACCGATGATGGCATCTGCAGTGATGGTAATGCCATTGTCTGTGGCGGAGGCACCGATCGGTCTGCCAATTTTTTCAATGATCTCCGTCTGGGCAACACCAAAAAGTCCTGAAAAGCTCTCGACTGCTGATTTGAATGCGCCGGTTGCCCCGGCGGTGCCGACCGCTACCAGCATAACCACCGCAGCGGCAATGAGCGTCATGCGTCGGATCGGACGACGATGCTCCTTCTGTGCAGATGCTACGACCTGTTCTGCAATAGCAGCCTTTTGTTCGGCGGTAAAGCGCAAGGTATCCAGTGACCGCGTGTATTCAAGTGGTTTCTTCATATTCCACGCCTCCTAAAATTTTTTTGAGTTTCGCCCGACCGCGTGCCAGTCGCGTATGAATCGTGGCCGTGGGAACTTCTAAAATGTCCCCGATTTCCGATGCTTGATAGCCCTCGTAGTAAAAAAGATAGATCACTGCCCGATAGTGCGGTGCCAGGCTGTTGACCGCTGACAAGACCGAATCCTCCTCCGCTTCCGGTGCGGGAATCTCCCTACAGGAGTCCAGATCACAGCGTCGTTTGCGCCATGGACTTTTCAAAAGATCTTTGCAGGCATTCGCCGCCATGCGTAGGATGTAGGCGCGTTCGTGTTCTGTGCTATCAAAATGCTGTGGCTGTGTGAGAAGCCTGACAAAAACGGTTTGACAAATATCCTGGGCATCGTAGGTGTTTTTCAAATAACTGTAGCTGAGACGGAGGATCATGTCGGCGTAAGTCTCCGCCAGATATTCCGCCTGTTGTGTTTGATTCATGCATTCATCTCCTTTCACAGACAATACGATTCAGATCGCGTAAAACTTTCAAATTAGGAAAATGATTCAAAATAGAACGGGTAAGCACGGAACGAATCGTCCATTTGATACCAATTTGTAATCTTTTGCACTTTCCCGTTGACCTTCTTTGACAAAAGTGATAAAATGTAAAAAGAATCTATTTCTGCTTTTGCTAAAGGAGGGCACTTGAATGCCTACCAAACAGAGTCCAACTCAGCTCCAAACAATTCGTTGCGAAAACTGTGGCGAGCAGTATTCCATCACCTATAAACAATGCCCATTCTGTTCGGACAAACCGCAGCGTGGGGGGGGACGAGCAGAACATGTCCAAAAACATAGCCTGAAACGACTGTTGCTTATCCTACTGTCTGTCGCACTGATCTGCGCCGCCTGCTACATCCTCGTGAGCAAAGTGCGCCCGATCTTGCAAGAGAGATTCCCGGATCAAAATGGAATTATGGGTGTTTTGATCGGCTCACCAAAGGAAGGCCAAACAAAGGATGATCCCAATCATCCCGACGATCCCAATTCATCCGGTGCATTTTCAATCCCGGACAGCGCTCTCGTACTTGGAAAAGTTGGGGACAAATATCAAATCAAGACTGAGGGCACAGACAAAGCAACCACTTGGACAAGTAGTGACCCCAAAACAGTCAAGGTCACAGAGGATGGCGAGATTATCGCAATTGCCAAAGGAAAAGCCACCGTCACTGCCACCACAAAAGCCGGAGATAAGGCGAAATGCGATATCCAAGTTGGCAGTACGCTCAGCCTGAATAGAGAGGACTTCACCTTGCAATCCGTCGGACAAAGCGTTCAAATGTCTGTAGAGGGTTCCTCGGCAGACGTTACCTGGACAATCGCAGATGAAAAGGTGGCGACTGTTTCGAAAACCGGTGAAGTAAGTGCAGTCGGCCTTGGGATCACCGAGCTGACCGCGAAAGTGGACGATCAAATCCTTACCTGCATCGTTCGCTGTAAGTTTTGAACACAAACAGGAAGCATCCTCCGACAGTAGGAGATGTTTCCTGTTTTCCTTTTTTATATTGTTATTCACTTCAAAATCATGTATAATACTTGAGAAGAATCTGTGCCTTGTTGACCGCCGGGTCACTTGGCACAGCATACAATCAGCGTAAATGATTTATAGATATGTAACGGAGGAAATTATGGCGGATAAAAATTTGTCCGATTTCGGAACTCAGATCAATGACACATTACAAGATGCCATGAAGTCCGGAAATTTCTCGGAACTCAAAAAAACAATTCACTCAGCCGCAAATGACAGCCCCCATCAACAAGCTACCCGCCCATTGATCTTGGAGCGGAAAGCTGCGCAGAGCCGCTACAAAAAACCGCGTGGCAGTGCGATTCCTGCGAATATTTTACGCATCGTCGGATATATATTAGGGATCCCACTTGTACTCGGCTGGTTGATCAGTGGTATCATCAGCTTGGTTTCCGGTGAACTGACGATGTTTGCCACTCTTTGCGCGATCTTTCTGCCCTTGATCTTGTTGACCGCTTGGATGGTTGGAAAAGGCAATTTGATGCGAAACCGGATCACGCGCCTACGACTCTACGCCCGACAATGGGGCGATAAAAAATTCTGCGAGATTTCGGCACT
>JAVVSI010000040.1:0-8185 GCA_036654315.1 Evtepia sp.
TGAATCGGTACGCGGCGCGAAGAATGTCATTATGCACCTCTACAATTCCACCTCTTTCGCACAACGGACACAGGTTTTTGGGATGAACGAAGATGAGATTGTTTCACTTGCGGTTGAGGGTGCGCGTCTGTTCAACGATCATGCGGATCAAATGCCGGAAACGAAGTTCCGTTTTGAATACTCGCCGGAGAGCTTTACAGGAACAGAAATTCCATTTGCTTTGCGGATCTGTAATGCAGTGATCGACGAATGGGCGCCAAAACATGAGGTGATCATTAACTTGCCGGCAACGGTTGAGACGTCTATGCCGCACGTTTATGCACAGCAAATTGCCTATATGAGCAAATATTTACATTGTCGGGATCATGTGATCGTATCCGTCCATCCGCATAATGACAGAGGAACCGGGGTCGCTGCTGCTGAATTGGGACTTTTGGCGGGTGGTGAACGCGTGGAGGGTACGCTTTTTGGCAACGGCGAGCGTACCGGTAACGTGGATCTCATTACACTGGCAATGAATTTGTATACACATGGTGTGGATCCCCAACTGAATTTGTCGGATATGCCACAAATTGTAAAATTTTATGAAAATAGTACCGGAATGCCGATTTCCGCACGACATCCCTATTCCGGGCAATTGGTGTTTGCGGCATTTTCGGGTTCGCATCAGGATGCAATTGCAAAGGGCATGAATTATCATAAAGAACATGGATTAACACAGTGGTCTGTCCCTTATTTGCCATTGGATCCGAGTGATGTCAATCGTGAGTATGAGACGGATGTCATTCGCATTAACAGCCAATCGGGAAAAGGTGGCATTGCCTATATTTTGGAGCAACGGTATGGTTACGATCTTCCCGACGATTTGCGGCGTGAAGTGGGTTACTATATTAAGGATTGTTCCGACCGCGCACATAAAGAATTGGTTCCCGAAACTGTTTTGGATTTGTTTTGTAGCGAATATGTGGATATCGACAATCCGATTGCTTTGCAGGATGTCACATGGACGCGTTCCGAAAGTGGGACGGCGGCTGATATGACAGTGGAAATTGCGGGCGATACGTTCCTGCTCAGTGCGCGTGGAAACGGTCCACTGGATGCGTGTAGCCGTGCGCTTAAAATTGCACATCCGGGCTTTGATTATAGCTTTGAGGATTATGCAGAACACGCACTCGAAACCGATTCCGATTCCAAAGCCTCTGCCTATGTTAAAATTTCGGATCAGGATGGGAAAGATTATTGGGGAATCGGGATTGATGATGATATTATTTTGGCCTCTGTTCGGGCGTTGGTCTCGGCGGTCAATCGTGAAAATAGGGTGAAGCAGATTATTCCAACAGGAAAGTAAAGGAGTACATTCATATGGGAATGACAATGACACAGAAAATTTTAGCCGCACATGCAGGACTCCCCTCTGTACAGGCGGGTCAACTGATCCGCGCCAAACTGGATATGGTATTGGGTAACGATATCACATCACCCGTTGCCATCAACGAGTTTGAAAAAGAGGGCTTCGACCGGGTTTTCGATACCGGAAAAGTCACGATGGTCATGGATCACTTCACGCCGAATAAAGACATCAAGGCGGCAGAACAATGTATGCAATGCCGTAGTTTTGCACATCAGTTCGGCTTGGAAAATTTCTATGACGTCGGCAGTATGGGCATTGAACACGCACTGCTGCCCGAAAAAGGACTGGTCGCATCGGGCGAATGTATTATAGGTGCGGATTCTCATACCTGTACCTATGGCGCGTTGGGCGCATTTTCAACCGGAGTCGGCAGTACCGATATGGCGGCGGGTATGGCAAGCGGTGAAGCTTGGTTTAAAGTACCGGAGGCAATCCGCTTTGACTTGCATGGCAAGTTCTCACCAATGGTCAGCGGAAAAGATCTGATTTTACATATCATTGGACAAATCGGCGTAGACGGCGCACTTTATCAAAGTATGGAGTTTGTGGGGGACGGTTTGGCGAGCCTGACGATGGATGACAGACTTTGTATTGCAAACATGAGCATTGAAGCGGGCGCAAAAAATGGAATTTTCCAAGTCGATGATATCACGCGTGCCTATATGCGCGGACGCGTGACGCGTGAAATCCATAGTTACGATCCCGACCCGGATGCCGTGTATACGCGTACCATTGAGATTGATTTGTCCAAAATCGAGCCAACGGTGTCATTCCCTCACTTGCCGGAAAACACACGCGTGATTGGCGATGTTGGCAATGTTGCGATTCAGCAAGTCGTGATCGGCTCCTGCACAAACGGACGACTCTCGGATATGGAGGTTGCTGCGGGTTTGTTAAAGGGGAAAAAGGTGCATCCGGCTGTCCGTGTGATCGTCATTCCCGCAACGCAACAGATCTATCTCGACTGCTTGGAACGCGGCTATCTGGCTACATTTGTGGAAGCCGGCTGTGCTGTATCCACGCCAACCTGTGGTCCTTGCCTTGGCGGACATATGGGCGTGATGGCAAAGGGAGAACGCTGCGTTGCAACAACAAATCGGAACTTTGTCGGACGTATGGGACATGTGGAATCTGAAGTCTATCTTGCAAGTCCGGCCGTTGCCGCCGCATCCGCACTCATGGGAAAAATCGCTGATCCAAGGGAGGTCAAATGAATGAACGCAAAAGGACAGGTCTATAAGTATGGGGATAATGTGGATACTGACGTGATTATTCCCGCACGTTATTTGAATATCGCGGACAAAAAAGAGCTGGCAACGCATTGTATGGAAGATATTGACACGAATTTTGTTAAAGTGGTGAAAAGTGGCGATATCATGGTTGGTGGATTTAATTTTGGCTGTGGCTCATCCCGTGAACACGCACCAATGGTGATTCGTGAGTCCGGTATTTCCTGTGTGATAGCAAAGACGTTTGCGCGTATTTTCTATCGCAATGCAATTAACATCGGACTTGCCATTCTGGAATGCGAAGAAGCAAGCGACAAAATCCAAGCGGGCGATGAAGTGGAGATTGATTTTGCGAGCGGAATCATTACGAATGTAACGCGTCATGAGACGTATCAGGCACTTCCGTTCCCGGAATTCATTCAGGAAATTATCGAAGCGGGTGGATTGATGGCATCCATTCATAAAAAAGGAGCGGCGGAATGAAATATCGTATTGCAACGATCCCCGGAGACGGAATTGGACCGGAAGTTGTGGAACAGGCGTGTCATGTTTTAGAAAAAGTGGGAAAACGGTTTGGACACGAGTTTGCTTTTGCCAAACTGCTGGCGGGTGGCTGTGCCATTGATGAAGTCGGTGTGTGTCTGCCCGCTGAAACAGTTGAGATTTGTAAGCATTCCGATGCCGTCCTACTCGGTGCAGTGGGTGGATGGAAATGGGATACATTACCCGGTGACGAACGTCCTGAGCGCGCCTTATTGGGACTACGCAAAGAATTGGGTCTGTTTGCAAATTTGCGTCCCGCGCTGTTATTTGACGCTTTGGCGGATGCTTGCCCCTTAAAACCGAAATTGGTCGCGGGCGGTTTGGATTTCGTGGTGGTACGAGAACTGACCGGTGGGATTTACTTTGGAGAAAAGGGATTCCGTGAGACGGCACTGGGAAAAGCCGCATACGATGTGGAACAATACGCAGAAGAAGAAGTCCGTCGTATTGCAGAAGTAGCGTTTGATATGGCAGAAAAAAGGAGACACCATGTCACGAGTGTCGACAAAGCAAATGTATTGGAAAGCTCTCGTTTATGGCGGCGCGTTGTGACGGAAGTTGCAAAAAATCATCCCAATGTGACACTGGATCATCTCTATGTCGATAACGCCGCCATGCAAATGGTTGGGAATCCAAGGCAGTTTGATGTCATCGTGACAAGCAATTTGTTCGGTGATATTCTCTCCGATGAAGCGGGTATGATTACCGGCTCGATTGGTATGCTCCCCTCTGCCAGTCTTGCAAAAGGGAATTTTGGAATGTACGAGCCGGTTCATGGATCGGCACCCGATATTGCCGGACAGGATCAAGCAAACCCAATGGCGACCATTCTATCTGCTGCTATGATGCTGCGCTATACATTCGGACTCGCTGCGGAGGCGGAGGCAATTGAGGCGGCGGTGAGAACCGTCCTCTCACAGGGCTACCGTACACCGGATATCTTTGACGGAACCGGAGAGCTTGTCGGAACGAAACAGATGGCTGCATTCATTGTGGAAAACATTTGATTTAAATTGCCTTAAATTTACAAATGCCGTTGACAAGCATGAAATTTCGTGATACATTATAGTTACAAAATGAAGGGAATTATTTTCCTTCTATGATAAAAAGATTACTGAGAACTATTGAAATGAAATCCGGATCTGGCTTTTAAATTAGACGGCTTCAATCATGAAATAGCGACGTAAAAATATAAACACTGTTTGAAAAGTCTAATTAAAAAGTTAGATGATGCAATTCAAACAGTGTTTATTTCTATTTACTCACAAATTGAAGTGATGAGAAATGAGGAAAATGCCGATGGACGATTTCTGCACGTCCTTTTTAAGCGGTCAGGAATATCAGGCGTATCATACTTTAGGCGCATTGCCGTATGCTTCCGGTTACAAGTTCACCGTCTATGCACCCAATGCCTTGTATGTCGCAGTGGTTGGTGATTTCAATCATTGGGATAGTCATGCACACCCGATGCAAAAAAACAGCCAAGGGTTTTGGACGTGCTTTGTTGCACCGCTGGAAAAGGGGGAGATCTATAAGTATTTCATAATCGCTGCTGATTTCAACGTGTTTTTCAAATCGGATCCTTTCGCGTTCAAAAGTGAAGGCAGACCGAAAACGGCTTCTGTGACATGGGATTTGGATTTTCAGTGGAAAGATGCACAGTGGATGGAAACAAGAAGGAATGGACTGGAAACCCCCATGCCTTTGAATATTTATGAAGTACATTTGGGTTCATGGCGTAAAAAAGGAAAAGATGAGAACGATTTTTACACCTATAGAGAAATTGCCCCGATTTTGGTGCCGTATCTGAAAGAGATGGGATATACGCACGTTGAATTTATGCCTCTGGCAGAACATCCTTTTGATGGTTCTTGGGGTTATCAAGGGACAGGCTATTTTTCGTTGACCAGTCGATATGGAAATCCGGAAGAGTTCATGTATTTGATCGAATATTGCCATGAAAATCAAATCGGCGTGATTATGGATTGGGTGCCGGGCCATTTTTGTAAAGATATACATGGCCTGTGCCGATTTGATGGGAGTAAACTGTACGAAGGTGGGGAGCATAGTCAGTGGGGGACATATCGCTTTGACTTTTCAAAACCCCTTGTGTGGAGCTTTTTGATCTCGAATGCCTTTTTTTGGTTCGATCTTTTTCATGTTGACGGAATTCGGGCGGATGGTGTGACCAGTATGTTATATACTGATTTTGGTGAGCGCAACGCGACGAATCTCATTGATCAAAATGCTGTGAAGTTTTTGCAGACTTTGAATGGAGCAGTGGGGAAACGATTTCCGGAAGTTATGATGATTGCGGAGGAGTCCAGTCCCTATCCTCTGATTACCTACCCGCCGGAAGTGGGTGGTCTTGGGTTTCATTACAAGTGGAATATGGGTTGGATGAACGATACCTTGCACTATGCAGAGACGGCGTTTGAATTTCGCAGTGAACTTCATCACTTGTTAAACTTTTCGATGATGTATGCATTTTCGGAAAATTTCATTTTACCACTCTCTCATGATGAAGTCGTACATGGTAAAAAGTCGCTCATTGGTCGCATGCCGGGTGACTACGAACAAAAATTTGCGGGGATTAAAGTGCTGATGGCGTATCAAATGGTACACCCCGGCGCAAAATTGAGCTTTATGGGCAATGAATTCGCACAGTTTATTGAGTGGAACTATACGGAGGAATTGGAATGGTTTTTATTGGAATACGATAAACATAAAGCATTTCAGACATTTGTTCGGGATATAAACCATATGTATCAAAGAGAGCCTTGCTTGTGGAAAGAGGATCGGAAATGGTCGGGATTCCGTTGGCTTGATGCCGATGACAGAAAGCAAAGTATTCTGATTTTCGAGCGATGGGCAGGGACAGACTGCATCACAGTGATGCTCAACTTTGGTCTTGGCTCGTATCCACAATTTAGAGTTGGTGTCGAAAACGCCGGGCGTTATTACGCGTTATGTAATAGTAACCGGGCAGACTATGGTGGCACCGATACAAACGAAGCAATGTACACCGCAGATCCCATAGCTCGTCACGGAAAAAAATATTCCGTAGAAACGCCATTACCGCCACTCACTTGTCTCATATTAAAGAGAGTTGAAGGGAACGCTTATGTTATTTGCAAACAAGGAACAATTTGAAGAAGAGTATTTGAAAGAATTTCCGTCCGGCTTGGGCAGATATTTTGCAGATAGTAGCCCGGAACAAAAATATAAAATACTGGTGGAATTGATTTTGGAAAAAATCAATTCCGACTGGGTCGAAAGCAATGTCAAACGGAATAAGGATCAAACAAAACAAGTTTTTTATTTTTCAATGGAGTTTTTAACCGGAAAGTTATTGGAGTATTATCTTCTCAATTTAGGCATTTATGATATTGTCAAAGATGGACTTTCCGATTTGAATATTGATTTGGCCGACTTGTCCGAGATAGAACCGGAACCCGGTTTGGGAAACGGTGGCTTGGGACGTTTGGCTGCCTGCTTCATGGATTCCATGGCATATTTGGGAATTGCGGGTCAGGGACAGGGCATTCGTTATAAATATGGTTTTTTCCATCAAAAGATCATTGACGGCTATCAGGCGGAAATGCCGGATAACTGGTTGAACCGTGAATTTTCCTGGGAGATCCGGAAGCCGGAAGAAGCCGTGCTGGTCAAATTTAATGGACATATCAGAACGGCAATGCAAAGGGATCGACTGGTTTTTATTCATGAAGATTTTGAACCCGTTTTGGCGGTACCCTATGACGTGCCTATGATTGGCTACGAACAAAAAGAAATCAATACCTTGCGATTGTGGAGCAGTGAGCCGGTCAATGAAGGCTTTGATTTTAAAGTATTCAACAGTGGTGATTTTTATAATGCGACACGGCACAGATCCGAAGTGGAAACGATTTCTTATGTGTTATATCCCGAAAATAATAATCGAGCAGGTCTGGAGTTGCGCCTGAAACAGGAGTATTTACTGGTGGCGGCAGGTGTGGGTTCCATTGTCAAGAACTATCTTACAAACCATAGCGATTTGAAAGCGTTGCACGACAAAGTTGCCATTCATATCAATGATACGCACCCCGCCTTGGTGGTTTGTGAATTGATGCGTATTTTAATGGATGAGTATGAGTTCGGGTGGGATGAGGCGTGGTCGGTCACCACAAAAACTGTTTCCTATACCAATCATACCATTATGCCGGAAGCCATGGAAAAGTGGGAAATCAATTTATTCAAAACGCTGTTGCCCCGCATTTATTTAATTGTCGAGGAGATCGACAGGAGACATAGGGAAGCAACCGCCTCCTCACTCGATGAAAATGGGATCAATCAGACGGCAATTCTGTGTCACGGCTATATCAATATGGCGAATTTGGCGATTGTAGGCAGTTATTCCGTGAATGGTGTTGCTGCCTTGCATAGTAAGATTCTACAAGACCAAATTTTTCCGGACTTTTATAAACTGACACCTCAGAAATTTAATAATAAGACCAATGGAATGAGTCATCGTCGATTTTTATTGAAAAGCAATCCCAAACTCAGCCACTTAATCACGGAAGCAATTGGGAGTGAGTGGATTCGTGACCCAAGCTGTTTAAAGAATTTAGTGAAATATCAAGAGGATACTTCTTTTTTGCGTGATCTTGGCGCGGTTAAATATCAAAATAAAGTGCGCTTATCCAATTATATTCAAGAGACGACCGGACTCGCGGTTGATCCGCATTCGGTGTTTGATATTCAAGTGAAAAGAATCCATGCCTACAAAAGACAGCTGCTCAATGTGCTGAAAATTATGGATTTGTATCATAATCTCAAAGATGGAACCATTGATTTGACAAATCAGCCTGCCTATACCTTTATTTTTGCGGGTAAATCGGCACCGGGTTATTATTACGCTAAAAATGTGATTAAGCTTATCACGAGTTTGGCAGATAAAGTCAATGCGGACTCTGATACAAATGAGTTATTGAAAGTTGTATTTTTAGAGAATTTCAATGTG
>JAVVSI010000041.1:0-4647 GCA_036654315.1 Evtepia sp.
GCGATTTGTAATCACCCCCGCCTCTACAAGCTCCACTACACCATCGGAAAACATTTCCGTATGAATCCCAAGATCGTGTTTATCTTTCAAAAACAGAAGTGTTGCATCCGGTATGGCACCGATTCCAAGCTGTAGCGTATCGCCGTCGCGTACCAATTGGGCAACATTCGAACCAATGGCGCGTTCTACATCGCTAATCTTCGGCGGTGCTAACTCAATCACCGGTGTATCGGTTTCGACCATACAATCCAACTGCTCCACATGCAAAAAGCTATCGCCCAGTGTGCGTGGCATTTGCTTGTTGACTTGGGCAATCACGAAAGAGGCACATTCGGCGGCCGTTTTTGTATAGTCCACGGAAACCCCCAAACTACAACAGCCATGCGCATCGGGTGGCGAAACCTGAATCAATGCTACATCCGGGTGCATACTATCTCTCAAAAGTGCAGGGATTTCCGAAAAATAAACCGGTGTAAAATCGCCACGCCCCTCTGCAATGGCAGTTCGGGTGCTACCGCCTAAAAAAAGACTGTTATGACGGAAATTTTCCGCGTATTCGGGTTTGCAGTAATCCGCTTTCCCCATTGCTACCATATGAACCAATTCAACATCACGGTATTGCGCGTGATTTTCTACCATGGCGTCCAACAAAAACGAGGGTTCTCCCGTCGCGTGTGAGACAACAACCCGATCTCCGCTTTTGATCTTTGTGACCGCCTCCTGCGCTGAAACGAGACGTTCGCGATAAAGTCTATTCCAATCCATTTGCTATCTTCCTTTCCCGAAAGAATGTGTCATGCGCCGTCGCGCTTCGCTCAAAAGAGTTTCGCTTGTCTCTTGTACCAGCAGAACCTCTTGTATTTCGGGAATCGCCGCACACATTTTTTCCTGTATCACTGTTTCGTTCGTGAGGGCGGCGGAGGGACAGGTCGCGCATTGTCCCTCCATCCGCAAACGTAAGACGCCGTTTTCAAACGAAACAAAGCTTACGTTTCCACCATGTTCTTTTAAGTAGGGGCGCACTTCCGCGTCTAAGGCGCGTTCAATTTGTTCCGACATCGTTTCGTTCCTCTCATTCTCGGCGTATCGCTTATTCTACAATATGTGCAATTCTCTTTGCAAAGCCCTTTTTACGGTCGAACTCACCCTGACGCGCAATCATAACGCGCTGTGCCTGTGGGGAACCTGCACCATGGAGGGATTCGGTACGATAACCGACAGCGGCAGACCCCATCGCGATGGTTTCAATCAGACGCATCACCCGCAGTCTGTTTTCTGTCGAAACACTCGCAATCCCCTTGAGATATTTGTCGATATACGGACCCGTAAACGCGCCACGCAGATCCATCTCGGAGGGAGAGGTCACGACACTGCCGCCTGCAATATCTTCTGCCAAACGCACGATCTCGTATGGAAACCGTGTTACATTTTGTTTGCAGACGTTGGCGAGCATAATATCAATCATGTAGTTGCCGGACAGGGTTTTGGTCCCCTCGGCGGAACAGGCAATCCCACAGGCATACATGGTTTCGTTCAAATGGGTCATCTCAATCAGCTTATCTTTGATGTGACTCGCCTTGGCAACCCCGTTATAATCTGCCGCCAATGCGGATGCCCCGATCAAAACATCACCAACACCGACTTTACAGCCACCATAACTCTGTCTGTGATATCCTGCAAAGCGTTCGACCAACATCCCGGCAAATTCGGTTTCCCCATTGAGATAGATGCATTCGTTGGGGACAAACACGTCATCAAAGACAACTAAGCCTTCTACACCGCCAAATTCGGAGTTTCCGACATCCATTGTCGTCTCCTCAAGCTTTCTGGTGTCACAGCTCTGGCGACCAATAATCATAAACAAACCCTCGGCATCCAAGGGAACAGAGAACGAAACGGCATAATCGCGATCTTCCGGTTTCATGGCGACGGTTGGCATGACCAGAACTTCGTGTGAGTTACAAATACCGGTTTGATGCGCCTTCGCGCCGCGTACCACAATCCCATCGGGACGGCGTTCCACAACACGCAAATAGAGGTCGGGATCTTTTTGTTGGGAGGGAGACAAGCCGCGATCTCCCTTTGGATCGGTCATGGCACCGTCCACAACCAGATCCTCTTCTTGACAACGAATCGCAAACTTTTTAAAATTTTCATGATAGTTCGTACCATATTTCTGATCAATCTCAAAGGTGGTACTGAACACAGCGTTTGTCGCATCCATTCCGACACAGCGTTGGAAACAAGCACCGGTTACTTGACCTAAGAGCCGTTGCATTTTCACTTTGTTGATCAAATCCTCTGTACTCTGATGGATGTGTGCAAAACGATTGACTCGTTTTCCGGTTAAGGGAGAAATTGCCGTCATGAGGGTTTGATAGTTGGGATCTTGTGCGAGGTCGTAGGTCATGCGAACGGAATTGAGAGAGGGTCTGAGAATGGGATCATCCACCGGATTTTCGATTTTCTGACCGAACATATAAACTCTCTTGTTTAATTTACGCATACTTTCGATGTATTCTGCACCTGTCATCATAGCCATTTTGTATCTTCCTTTCAAATGTATCAGCTTGCGTCTTGACTTCAAAACGTGTAAGCTAATGTTAAGGGGGGAATTGTCCATGTCACTTATGTTAGAACCCGTCTTTGAACAGACAAAACAAAAATATCATTTGGAACTACTCGCCGGTGGGCGCGGTCTGTACCGTAGCCTACGCTGGCTTTATTTCACCGAGGATATTTCGAACGATTCGTTTCTGCGTGGGGGCGAATTGTTTGTCATTACCGGTTTTAGTTTTCAGGGGGGAACCCTACCGGAGGAATTTTTACGAACGCTCATCAAGCGTCAAGCTTGTGGTCTGATTATCAATACCGGTAAATATGTTTGGAAAGATAAAATCCCACAAAAACTCTTAGATCTATGCGAAAGCGAGGATTTTCCACTCATTAGTATGCCTTGGGAGCATCATCTGAGCGATGTGTTGCAGGAATATAGCCATTACATTTTTTCGTATGCTCATGTACAGGATAAATTGTCCTATATCTTCCAGCTTTTACTCTCCGATCCGAAACTGTATTCTGCCGATGACGAGACGCGTCTGCTCTCTGCCGGATTTGAACCAAGCGGCACGTATCAAGTGGCTGTTTTAAACAGTAGCAATCAAGCAATTGAAATGACCGCTGAAAATCAACTCAACCAAACGGAAACGAAATTCAGCCTTTTTTCTTATGACGGAAAGCAAATCTTAGTATTTTATCAAGCGGACGATATTTTGACGCGCTTGCAGGAGATCCTCAACCGCCTTCGCAATTTGTTTCCACAGTATGCTGTTACTTGTGGGGTGGGATCCACAGTGCGGGGTATCAAAAAACTTGCTGAAAGTTTTCGGAATGGAACCGCCGCTCTGACCTATGCCAAGCATGAGGAAAAACCGCTCGCGTTTTTCGATGAACTGGGCATTTATCGCCTTTTCCTCAGCTGTGACAATGGGGCATTGTTGGATGGATTTGGTGCAGTATTGCGGCCGCTCGAGGACTATGATGCAAAATATCACAGTCTTTTGCTGGAAACACTGCGCATTTATCTGCAATGCAATGGTAGTGTGCAGACGGTTTCGGCACAGATGTATTGTCATCGCAATACAACGAACTATCGGATTCAAAAAATCGCGGACTTGCTGGGGTTCAAACCGGACAGCAGTGCGCATATTTTCGAGTTGCAGATGGCGTTTTATCTCAGGGAATATCGGGATATTTTCAAGATATAAGATAGCTTATGCTTTCAATGAATCTATACAACGCGCAATGGATGCTTCGAAAATATCAAGTCCCGCTTCCAGTTGGGCATCGGTCATCACGAGCGGCGCAAGGAATCGAATGACGTTGCTGTAAACACCTGCACCCTCCAAAAGCAAACCATGTTGTGCAGCATCGGCAATGATCGCGCCAACCAGTTTCGCATTTGGCTCTTTCGTCTTTTGATCTTTGACAAATTCCAGTCCAAGCATACCGCCGAGTCCGCGTATATCACCGATTACGTCAAATTTCTTTGTCCAACTGTGATATCTCTCCCGTACCTTTGCCCCCATATCAGTGGAACGTCCCATCAAATTGTCACGTTCCATGATCTCAATTGTTTTCAATGCGGCGGCACAGGCCAGCGGGTTTCCGCAATAAGTACCGCCGATCGTTCCACCCGGCACGGCATCCATAATCTCATTGCGTGCGATAATCGCACTGAGCGGAATCCCTGCGGCAATGGATTTTGCTGTCGTGAGGATATCGGGTTGTACCCCCGCATCCTGCCAGTACTCGCTTGCAAACATACGACCGGTACGGCAAAAACCGCTCTGCACTTCATCCGCGACCAGCAGAATACCCTTTTCATCACAGAGTTTGCGCACTGCTTTGACCCATTCAATCGGCGCGGGGATAAATCCACCCTCACCCTGCAACGGCTCTACTACAATAGCCGCAACATACTGTGCCGGAGAACACTCCTCAAAAACGTGTTGAATGCTCTCCATGTAGTAATTGATTGCCTCAGACTCCGGCATACCAAGCGGTTTTCGATAGAGATATGGAAACCGTGCGCGATAGATACCGTCGGGGAAAGGTCCCATCCCGACTGCATAGGCCTTTTTCGAG
>JAVVSI010000041.1:4657-8120 GCA_036654315.1 Evtepia sp.
GCACCTGAAAAAACAATGATATTGGGGCGTTTGGTATACGCTTTTGCAAGTTTCACCGCGTTTTCATCGGCTTCTGCGCCGGAGTTGGCAAAAAATACTTTTCGTTTTGTGCCTTTGACCGGAACAATTTGAGCCAGTTTTTCTGCAAGTGTAATATAGCCCTCGTGGGTTACGACGTTAAACATTCCATGGAAATAGGAATCCGCTTGTGCCTTCACCGCCGCAATGACTTCGGGATGGCTGTGTCCGATATTCAGTACGCCTACGCCGCCAATCCAATCCAAAAACCGATTTCCATCGGGATCTTCAATCATCGCGCCCTCTCCGCGTTGGAGTACAACAGGATAGCCGCAATGAATCGCAGCAGGAACAACTTCACCACGCCGACGAATGATTTCTGCGGATTTCGGTCCGGGTAAGGTGTCCGTCATGATGTGCGGCAATGCATCTCTTAACATTTTTGTTTCCTCTTTTCTTTCTGGGGTTTTAATATAGGCTTTGATAGATATCGTAGACCTGTGCGTCATCCAGCGGTACAAAATTGTTTCCCATCAACCGCTGTTGATTTTCGCGCACCGAAACCGTAAACGTCTTTAAATCCTCCTGCGTAACCCCATATTCATGCAAAGCCTTTTTGGGGAGCATCACATTCAGCAACTGTTCGAGTGCTTCATATACGTCGGAGAGATTACAGTGCAGGCTATCCGCAATGCTCCGATTCAGCCTTGCAATCTCGCCCTCGGAATAAATACTCATATACTTTTTCATGACGCCGGTAAACATGGCATAGTTGGCTTCCCCATGGGCAACGTGATACACTGCACCCAAGGGATAACTCAGTGCGTGTACTGCTGCACATCCTGCATTGCCAAACGCAATGCCCGCGTAATTGCTTGCAGTCAAAAAATCGCCAAGCAGTGGGATACGCGCCGCTTCCCCCTGATCCCGAATTTGTTGATACCCCTCCAGAATCATATCAATTGCCTTATATCCGAATAATTTGGTGATATCGGTGGCCTTGGGTGAGAGTATGGATTCTACTGCGTGTACCAGTGCATCAATAGAACTCGTTGCAAAAAAGCGAAAGGGCAGTTTTTCCAAAAGCTCGGGAATCAAGACCGCATGATCTGCGTAAAGTGCTTCCGAGGCCAGCCCTTTCTTTGTTCCTCGGCTATTTAATGCCAAAATCGAAATATTTGTCACTTCACTGCCGGTTCCACAAGTTGTCGGTACCAAAAGTAAGTCTTTGTTCTTCTCTACCGGAATTTTCCCGTCGTACAAATCCAAGACCGGTGATACCTGCTTTAATGCGAATAACTTTGCAATATCCAAAACAGTCCCACCGCCAATGGCAATGATGCGTTTGGGTTCTCCTTGGACATCTCTCCACATTGCCTCAACCATCTCATCCGATGGTTCGCCTGCGCCGTACTTCTCTTGATAAAGAAGCGCGCAATCAAGGTTCATACCTCCAAAGGCGGGTTGATAGATATATTCATTCGTAATCACCAAATCCGCTGCCCCGATTTGATATTCCGCTGCAAATTCGCGACACGACCCAATTTGATCAATCTGCGGTTTCATTCTAAATTGTTGCATTCTTGTCCGTCCTTTCCGTCTTGCTTTCTTCTGAACAAGCTGTAGTATAGCACGGAGAATCTCAGCATGAAATGATCTGAAGCCCATTTGTTTTTTCATTTCGTTGTGCCACAGCACGTAAGACTATAAAAATACGCGTTTTTCACTCTCGTTCAGCAAAAACCATTGTCAAATTGCACAAAATTCATATTTTATACAAAAAAGCTCGCATTTCATCTTGACATTCTGAACTCTTCATGGTATCTTTATGGCAAGATTAAGTGAGCAAAGGCGTTCACCGAATTTTGGGACAGTTGTGTCCGAAATTCGGGGACGCCTTTTTTTGCTTGTTTAGAAAAAATGAGAAAGAAGGTTTATCCATGCAACCACTAAAAAAGAGGAAAGATGGGGAAGAACAGCCTTATATTAACCTGTTTCACGGTTTATTTAAGCTGAGATTACCTTTCATCCACTGGGAATGGGAGTTCCCGGAAATGATCCAAGCAATCGTAGTCTTTATGACCGGCGCGGCCGCAACTGCGTACCTACAGGATTTATTTGGGATGTCATTTGAACTTGCACTGTCTATCGTCATCGTCCATGAGGGGTTGTACCTCGTAAACAACATCCTCGGTGACCCACTGGTAGGCGGCTGGATTACCCCGGCAGTGCCGCTCATTACCGCATTTTTACTTCAATACGAGGGCAAAGATCGTATTTACGCCTTAGTTTCCATTGAACTGTGTTTGGCCGTCATGTACATCGTATTCGGTCTGACAGGCATCGCGGGCAAGCTGGTTAACTTCTGCCCCATGTCCATCAAGGGTGGTATTTTAATTGGCGCAGGCTTCGCCGCCTGTACCGGCAAGTACGGCTTTATGTCCGCAGAAGCCGGCGGCGTTGGTTTCTACGCAAATCCTCTCAGTTGGACCATCGGCGTCCTTTTATCCTTGTTCCTTTTGTTCTCCTACGGATTCGGAGACATGAAATTCGCAACCAAAAACAAATTTGTTAAACTGATGAGTAAAGCAGGCTTTGTCCCCGCACTCATCGTGGCAGGTATCGTCGGCATGATCTTCCACGAAATTTCACTGCCGGATCTCTCCAACATCAAATCTATTATCTTCAATCCACTGCCCGGCTGGAACTGGTCTGTACATAATTTCTCCATTCTGGGCGTTGGCTTCCCTCCAATCCAAATTTTGATTTCCGCATTTCCGATGGCGTTGATCGCCTATGTTATCGCATTCGGTGATATCGTTGGCGGTACTGCTTTCTTAAACGATACCAAGCGTTATCGTACCGACGAACTCATCGACGTCAACCCCAACCGCACCAATGTTTGCTGCGGTATCCGTAACCTGATCGAATGCCTCTTCACACCTACTTGCACCATGTCCGGCCCTCTGTGGACAGCGATGACCGTCACAGTTGCAGAACGCTATAAGAGCGGCAAAGATAATATGTACTCCATTTTCGGCGGTTCTTGTACATTCAATACCTGCAAAGTCCTCTGTTGTCTGATCGTACCTCTCATGGCACTCATTAAACCGGTTCTCCCCCTTGCTATGGCATTAACACTGATGATTCAGGCCTTCGGTTCCTTCTACGTCGCACTCACTATGTGCCGTACCAATATCGAACGCGGTGTTGCCGGTATTACCGGTGGTGCCATTGCCGCCAGTGCAAACCCCGCATTTGGACTCCTGATCGGTGTATTCCTCTATATCACCTGCGAAGTGTTTTTTACAAAAAAACAGCAGAGATTAGAAGAAGTCCAAAAAGGTGTTGACATTACTGTCAACGACTGCGCACAAATCAAAGCAGAAGTGGCAGAAGAAGAAGAAAAACTACAAGTTAAAAAATTAGCTTCTAAGAAATAATT
>JAVVSI010000042.1:0-8117 GCA_036654315.1 Evtepia sp.
ATGCGCCTGTAGCTCAGGTGGATAGAGCAACTGCCTTCTAAGCAGTGGGCCAGGGGTTCGAGTCCCTTCAGGCGTGCCACTTTTCCTGCGGTATGGTGGATGTAGTTCAGTTGGTAGAGCACCGGATTGTGGTTCCGGTTGTCGCGGGTTCGAGTCCCGTCATCCACCCCACACGACCTCAAGGCGCGAGGGCCGGAGCGTCCGCTCCGGCCCTTCGTCTTCTGATTCTGAGACGATGGGGTGTAGCCAAGCGGTAAGGCACGGGACTTTGACTCCCGCATTCGCTGGTTCGAGTCCAGCCATCCCAGCCACTTCCACTATATATGACCCGTTAGCTCAGTTGGCAGAGCATCTGCCTTTTAAGCAGGGTGTCCGGAGTTCGAATCTCCGACGGGTCACCATAACATTTCGCATACAATCCTCTTATTGTCCATCTTTTTATATTTGGCGTATTTGGTATTGTCTGCACGAAATGAAAAGAATCGCCCCCTGTATTTCGGTACGGAGGCGGTTTTTTTAGTTGTCCTGTCTTTTTATGTTTTCACGCAAACTCAAATGCTCGATCTCTAAGCGTTTCCACTCATCATTTACGCGCAAAAATTTATCCAAAGCATCTAACATTTCCAGCGAGTCAACCGGACTCTTCTTCGCTAATTTCCTTATGCGCTTACGCGACTCTTCCACTTCTTTACCCAAACTACAAAGTCTAACTGCTCCTTTGATCAATTGTTTCTTCTCGTCATTTTTCATTTTGATCTCCTTTTCAGATCTATAAGAACTAAAACAATCTGTTAGAACATTATTGCACGGATATGTGGTTGAATTATGTCGTATTATGGCGTAAAAAATCAAAATCTGCAACGATTTTAATTCGTTGCAGACTCCTTTAAAGGCTTTCACGTTTTGCGTCTCTTACCATCACAGAAACAACATTCAAAATACGCTGCTGCTCTTTTTGCGGTAATTCACTGATCTCTTTCCCCAATTGGGATGATACAATTTCATTTCGTACCTCCAAAACCTCTGCAAGTAGGGCATCGGCGGAAACTCCAAGTGTATTGACGATGCGTACAAAAGTTTCAAGCTTCGGTATTTTTACACCCCGTTCAATCGCACTGACGTAGGTCGGGCTTAATTGTACCATTTCCGCAAATGTTTCTTGCTTGATCTTCTGAGACTCACGGAAAATGCGTATCTTTCCTCCCACTGTATCCAGTTTCAAACAATCAACTCCTATTAGCACTTCTTTCGTACCAATAGTATAGATTCGCCCTCCCCATTCATACAGAATCTAATGGATTTTTTCAAACTCTTATAGTTCTTGTTTTCCCCAATAAACCAATATTTATTATTTTGAGGGCGATCTATTCCCGAACCAAATAGTACCACAGTGGGACAGGTGAATCTTCTCCCTCGTTTTGATCCAAAACAAGAGACACGTCCAAATATCAAATTTGGACGTGTCTCTTGTTTTAGTCGGTATGCTCAACAGCGTCTTTTTTGGATTTTTTTCTTGCCCTGACACACTCAGTTAATAAAAATTCAATCTGTCCATTGATGGAACGGAAATCGTCCTCTGCCCAAGCCGCCAGTTCTTTGTGTAGAGAGGATGAAAGCCGCAGAGGAATTTGTTTTTTTCCCTCCTCTTTTTGTGTTTTTTCGGACATTACGTCCCCCTTCCTAGTACAAGGAACCGCTATTGACAACAGGCTGTGCATCTTTATTTCCACAAAGAACCACAAGTAAATTACTCACCATAGCCGCCTTTCGCTCCTCGTCTAACTCCACAACATGATTTTCACTCAACTGATCCAATGCCATCTCTACCATACCCACAGCACCCTCTACGATCATTTTTCTGGCATCCACAATGGCAGAAGCCTGTTGACGCTGCAACATGACAGCGGCGATTTCCGGTGCGTAGGCAAGATGGGTGATACGCGCTTCGCAAATTTCCAGACCCGCTACGTCGACGCGTGCCTGAATCTCCGCCTGTAGATTTTTTGCGATCTCCTGACTGCTCCCACGCAATGACTTTTCATCGCCATCCGTTGCAACATCGTACGGATAGAGTCTTACGATATTCCGTAATGCGGAATCACACTGGATTGAAAGAAATTCGCGATAGTTATCCACATTGAATACTGCTTTTGTGGTATTGGTCACTTTCCAGATGACCACAATCCCGATCACAATCGGATTTCCCATTAAATCGTTGATCTTTTGTTTTTCGTTCCCAAAGGTCATGGCTTTCATTGAAATTTTTTTACTCACACGACCGCTGGATATTGTGTCTTTGCTCCGTCCCTGTTCCGTCGTAGCGGCAGGCTGTGAGGACGGCTCGGCAGCGGGATTGACGGCTGTTACGAATGGATTCACAGAAAACATACCCGCACCCTTCAGCGTACCATAGTATTTCCCAAATAGCGTCAGTACGTAGGCTTCATTCGGTTTGAGAACCTTAATGCCGGCGAACAACAGCGGTGCTACAATAACCATCAAAATAATTGCCACGCCAACCAGCACCATAGTCAGAACCGGCGGCTTCCCCACAATGGCAAACGGAATCAAACCCACAATCGAAATTGGGTAGATCAAAATACCCAAAATCAAGGCAAGCATTCCATTCGGTGCTTTTAATAGTTTCTCCTCACAGGCGGAATCGCTGATATAACTCGGACGTACTTCTATTTCCAACTGTTTATTTTCTTCGTTCATATCAATTTGCTCCTTTCGGTTTTAATATCGTTTTGATATCAAAATGATATTAACTCATCTTTCCTATTTTGTCAAGAGCCAACTCAAATTTGATCTATGCGTTCACTAAGGCGTGCTTGTACAATGTCCAAGCACGCCTTAATTTTTATTTTTTAACATCGTGCATTACACGTTCGTTGCATTCAAAACTAAGATATCATTTTCTTCAATCACAGTATTTCCTCTTGGAATGATGATATGATCGCCGCGTTTCATCATAATGATCAGTTCGCCGGGTTCGGGTGAAAACTCGGATATGGTCTTGTTTTTCCATTTACTGTTCTTTGGAATTTTTTGCTCTGTCAGACAAATCGCGCTATCATCCACAAAAGTGAAGCCACTCAAGATTACAATATCACCCTGCATAATCACCGTCTTACCGCTGGGAACTATGGGGATTTTACCCCGCAGAACCATGACGAGAAGGGTATCCGGTGGAAGATTGAGATCCAAAACTGCCTTATCTCGCCAAGGGTGTACCTCTGTAATCACCAACTTGATGAATTGGAGATCCACTTCGTTGGCATAATCGTTAAATGTTTTTAAGACATCGGCGTCGGCATCAATCATGTCCAATTTTCTTGCAACGCTTGGGATCAAGGTTCCTTGGAACAAAATCGAAAACAGGACAATACAAAAAATAATATGGAATACATCGTGTTTCAGATGGCTCTGCTCCACCGTTGCCATGATTGCAAATACGATAGATGCGGCTCCACGCAGTCCGGAAAACGATACCAAAAGCTTCTGTGTCCGTTTACACCCCGCAGGTGATAAAATTGCACATACCGCGATGGGGCGAGCCACAAAGGTCAAAAAAGCGGCAATCATCAAAGCCGGAATCAGAATATCCGGCATATGAGAGGGGCTTGCAAGCAAACCAAGCAGGAAAAATATAAGCATCTGCATCAAACCGGTTACACCATCAAAGAAATGTACCAGCGATTGTTTTTCGCGTATTTTTCCGTTGCCTATTACGATACCTACAATATATACACTGAGATATCCGTTTCCACCCACCAGCGTCGGCAAGGCATAGGAGAGTAGCGCAATGCCGGTCACAAATGCCATATCAAAGCCCTCTGATCCAAAGTGAAATTTTCGAAGGATAAACAAGGCGCCAACGGCAATCCCGACACCAATTACAATTCCATATACAAATTGCGCAAACAGCATATAAGCGACCTGCCTCACACCCACATGACCCTCCATCAAAGACAGAACAATCACGGTCAGCATATAGGAACACGTATCATTGCTTCCACTCTCTACCTCCAGCATAGAGGCCGTATGATATTTCAGTCCCAACTTTTTGGAGCGTAGCACAGAGAATACCGACGCAGCATCGGTAGAACTAATCACCGAACCAATCAGAAAACTTTCCCAAAAATCAAACTGCAAAACAAAATAACAAAATATTCCCACAAGTGCCGCCGTGAAGAGAACACCAAAAGTGGAAAGCAGTGCCGCCTTTCCCGCAATCGGTTTTGCCTCACTCCATTTTGTACCAAATCCGCCGTAGAACATAATAAAAATCAACGCGAGCGTACAAATTTGTTCGGCAAACACATAGTTTTCAAACTTTATTTTAAAAATCCCGTCTGTTCCGAAGATCATACCAAGCAATATAAAAGCAAGAAGCATTGGTATCCCTATCTTATTGGATAGCTTATTGAACAGAACGCACAGTAGCATAATCAATGCAACAATGAGTATCGCTTTTACCATGAAAATCCCTCTTTCCGCTTTGGATCAAAACATTATACCACAGCAAAGGGAAAGCGACAAATACAAAAGAGAAAAACTTCCTTTTTATTCCATTATCGGTCAGTTTTTTCTATCGTTCTACAGGACTGGTCTCCCATGATGGTGTCTCTGCCAGTTCGTCCACCAGTGTGCTATCGATCAGTTTGATTAACTCCAATGCGCTACGAAAGTTCTGTGTTTGTTTTGACGTTGCCCATGTGACGGTGCCTTGCCAAGTCGCATTTTGTGTATTCAAAATCTGAATGATGAAGCTCTCATTTCTTCCCGTTGTTTTATCCATACTCGTTCGCCCCTTACATTTTTTGTTTTGCTTTATTCTATATCATCTTGGTCACACTTCGGTCACATTTTCGAAATTTATGAACGCTTTTTTCCCGACTTCCTTGATATATAAGGAAAAAAGCCAAAAAAACACTACCAATTCTATAAAAAATGAGTTATAATCATAAAAACAAAGTGAGAGATTCGTGGGAGGGAGATGCACATGAAAAAAGATTATGACAAAATATCCGCTGACATCACCATGTTCGGCAGTTTTACGATAAGCACAAACCGCGCCGTCTTAACCGATTCCGCAAATCGTTCTCAAAAAATTTGGAGTGTCTTAGCCTACCTCATTCTTCACCGCAATCGCGCAATCCCTATCAGTGAACTCATTGATGTATTTTGGGAAAATGACGGCGGCTCAAATCCATCGGGTGCGCTCAAAACACTCCTATATCGCGCCCGTGCTATGCTGGAACCCCTTTTTATATCAGACAATATCTCGCCCATCGTCCCTCAACGCGGGGCCTATCGTTGGAACGAAGCCATTGTCTGCCATGTGGATATCGACCGTTTTGAACTGCTCTGCCACGAGGGGAATGATGAATCCATGCCAATCGAAACCCGCATCGAGCGTTACCAAAGCGCAATCCGGCTCTACCCAAATGATTTTCTGCCTAAACTCTCCGATCAATTCTGGGTTGTCTCTCTGATGGCTCACTACCACACACTGTACCTCTCTTCTGTCAAAAATTTGCTCTCACTTCTGGAACAAGTGGGACACTTCAATCAAATCGTTACCCTCTGTCTCACGGCCTGTAAACTGGAGCCACTGGATGAAACGATTCATATCCATTACATACGCGCTCTCCTACACCAAAGCAAATATTCCCTTGCCAAACAGCACTATGAATCCATTACAGAAGAAATCTACCGCCAACTTGGCACCAAACCCTCCGACGAACTGCGCGAACTATATGCTCAAATTATGGACGAAGAAGAAGATCTCGAAACTGATCTCGAAATGATCCAAAGCCAACTCTGTGAAACCGCTTCTCGTTCCGGTGCCTTTTTGTGTGAATACGGATTTTTTCGCGAGGTCTATCGCTTAGAGGCACGCCGTACACTTCGAAATGGTAGCTGTATCCACGTCGCCCTTCTGACCGTCACACTACCAAATGGGAAAATTCCACCACTGAAATTGCTCACTTCCACCATGAATCATTTGCTCGAAATCTTGCTCCAAGGCCTACGTCGCGGTGATGTGTTTGCAAAATACAGTCCCGCTCAATATGTCATTCTCCTGCCTGCCGCCAATTTCGAGGACAGTTCCATGGTCATGGATCGTGTCATAGCGGAATTTTATCACCAGCATCGTAGAACTTCGCTCAAATTTTCTTACAAAGTGCGGGAAATTGAAAACAATTCCTATCACGACATCGTCTAACATTTGTCCGATATCGGAAACATCACCATATTCCTTTCAAATATCTTAACTATAAGGAGGTTTTTTCTTGTGAAAAAGAAGCGTTTACTTGCCATCTTGTTGTCACTCTTCCTTCTGGTCGGTGTCGTGACCGCCGTGAGTGCAATGGCCGCAAAAGTACCCGCCCCCACGCAACTCAAGTACAATGTACAAGTTGAAAAGAACGCAAAAGCCACTTTGGATTATTCCAACCTCTCCGAGGGTATCCTCTTCCTCACCTACACCGGTGGAAATCCTGTCAAAATCAAAGTCCAAATCGCCAAATCCGGTGGTACTACTTACACCTATAGCCTCAATAACACAGGGTTTTCGGAATCTTTCCCGCTCGTCGAGGGGAATGGTGCCTACACCATCAGAGTATTTGAAAATACTACCGGCACAAAATATGCCACCGTTTTCTCCTACACCCTCAATTTGAAACTCCGAGACGCAACCCTCCCTTTCCTCTATAGCAACCAATACGTCGCGTACAACCCGAATTCTGCCGCTGTCGTAAAAGCAAATGAACTGTGTGCAGGACAAAAAAGTGAATTGGATAAAGTCCACGTCATTTATGATTTTGTGGTCGGAACCCTAACGTACGACAAACAACGTGCTGCCACAGTACAATCCGGTTATCTCCCAAACCTTGATCAGGTCATGCAGTCTAAAAAAGGCATTTGCTTCGACTACGCCTCCCTTATGACGGCGATGCTTCGTTCACAAAATGTCCCCTGTAAACTCATCATCGGTTATGCCGGTACTGCATATCACGCTTGGATTAACGTCTATACCGCAGAACAAGGCTGGATTGAGGCCGTTGTCTACTTCGATGGTCAGAATTGGTCGCGTATGGATCCTACCTTTGCCTCCAGTAGTCACTCAAACCCCGAAATCATGAAGTATATCGGAAACGGTTCGAATTACACACAAAAATACGCTTATTAAAAAATATTGAGGGAGTGCTTTATGAATCATTCTCCTACCCTCTCCGCTGACCGTATTTCCGTTTTCTGCTATCAACTCGCCTTGATGCAGAAAGCGGGAATCGGTTTTGAGGAAAGTATGTCTCTTCTTCTCTCCGAATCAAAATCCGACGAGGAAAAAAAGCTCTATTCCCTTCTCTCCAAAACACTCAACGAGGGTGCGTCTTTTTCGAACGCACTGGCTCTCACCGGCGTTTTTCCGCAGTATATGATTCGCATGGTCGAAATCGGCCAAGTCTCCGGTCGTACCGAACAGGTTTTTTCTGCCCTTTCCGACTACTACAAACGAGAGGCTTCCACACAATCCACACTGCGCCGCGTTGTCGCTTACCCTGCGTTCATGGGTGTTTTAATCGCTGTCATTTTTCTCGTGCTACTGGTAAAAGTATTACCGGTCTTTGACGGCGTTCTCCGACAACTCGGTGTCTCTTTGTCCCCTTTTGCGCAGGCACTCCTCAAATTCGGCGCAAGTGGGCGGGTCATAGCCGCGATTTTCGCAGTTCTGATCGCGGCATTTGTCTGTGCCGCCTTTTTCCTTCTACGCGCGACCGGAAGTGCTTCTCCCCTAGATCGTTTCGTCTTTCTGAAAAATACCGCTGCCGCACGCGCCCTTCGCAAAAGCCGCTTTGCATCCTCAATGTCCCTCATGCTCTCCAGCGGCTTGCCTTTGGATGAATCCCTTTTGCGTACGGAACAGCTTTTGGAACAGACACCCCTTGCACCGAAACTGTCTCTTTGCCGTACTGCCATGGAATCCGGAAAATCATTCCCCGATGCCGTGGAGGAAGCCGATATCCTCGATCATTTCCAACTGGGACTGCTACGCGCAGGATTTCGCGGGGGTGACTCCGATGACGCCATGTCCGAATTATCCCGTC
>JAVVSI010000043.1:0-8096 GCA_036654315.1 Evtepia sp.
CCTCACGGTCATAAATCGTCCCCGATTCCGTTTGACCGCTCCCCGAAAAAAATCCAACCCAGTCCCGCGCACTCGTGCCAAGTTTGAATAAAAATAAAATAAGACCAAGGGCAACCAGTATCGTAATACCGAGCGCAAAAATCGCTCTTCTTTTGACACGCTTCAATCGTCCTCCTCCTCTTCCAAATCTTCCTCCCACTCCTGCCGCTCACGCCCGCCTTTGTGGGATCGTTTTAATGTAAAACTCGCATTCTGCCGGGCATCTGCCGCTTTTAAAAACGCCAAAAGCCCCCAACAAGACAACATACTGGAACCACCCATAGATAAAAAGGGAAAGGTAACACCCGTCAGTGGCAGGATATCCACGGAACCAAATACATTCAGTGCCGTTTGAAACACCAACATAGAACCGGCGGTACAGGCAGCGATATAATAAAAACTGGAACGCGCAGTTCCTCCACATTTCACGGCGAAAACAGACAAGGTCAAAATCGCAACGACAGCACAAACTGCCAGAATTAAACCGAATTCTTCACCCAACACACCAAAAACCAAATCCGTATTGGCGGCACCGACTTTTTTTAAAAAGGCATCTTCTCCGCCTTTTCCAAACAAGCCGCCGCCGGCAATCGCCGACATCGTGCGCGTTTGCTGGTATCCGGTTGAACTCGAAAACTCCCACGCGTGCCGCCATACCGCAAAGCGATCTGCAATATATGGCTTAAATCGCAAGATAATTCCACAGCCCATCGTTGCACCCGCACCCATCATGACTAAAAAACCAAGGTCACCCGATCTCAAAAACGCAATCACCAAAAAAGCAACAAAGAAAATCAATGCTGTCCCAAAGTCGCTCATCAGTGCCAAACAACCCACACAAAATCCCGTAAATAAAGTTGTGAAAATAAGGTTTCGCTTCGCGAAAAGCCGATCCATGGTTGCCGCACCCGTAAAAACAAATGCCAATTTGACAAACTCCGACGGTTGAAAGTTAATCGGCCCAATTTCAACCCAGTTCCGCGCACCAAATAACTTTTGACCAAAAAGTAAATTAAAAATAAGAAGCGCACAGGTTGCCGCTGCAATCGGCCAACGCAGTGAGACTGCAAAATTCAAATCCCGTAACGATAGGCTCAGAATTAAAAATAAAATCAATCCCAAAACAAGCGACAAGGCCTGTTGATACAGGGCATCAATCGAATAGGCCGCAATCACCCCAAAAGACATCGAACATAAAAAAAATGCCAGCGTCTCCGCTTCAAACGCAGTGCGCTGAAAAATTCGATAGAGTGCAAATAAACCCCACATGGCAAGACAAAGTACCGAAAAACAAACAATAATTCCGATGATCTCTTCCGAATCGGCTGTTAAAATCGCTTGTAGTGCCATCAGCATTTGAAAACAGGTCAGAGAGGCTAAGGTCCGTTTTGGATTGAAGCGTCTCGCCGCAATCCCGCGACGGTAAGCGCGATCCTGTTCTTCTTTCGCCCCGGTCGGGTAAAAACGAAGCACGACCCCGCCCAAAGATAAGCGATCACCCGATTGAATCGAAACCGATTCGCTTAAATCCTTACCGTTTAATTTCGTCCCATTTTTCGTCTGTAGGGGATACACTTGCCAATTCCCTTTGTCATCCCGCAAAATCGCTGCGTGCGTGCGTGATATAAATGGGAAATCCAATACGATATCGGATCCTTTCGCACGCCCAATTACATTTTCCCAATGATATAATTCATACCGCGTGCCATTCGCTAGGGTTACTATGCCCCATACTTCGCGCTCACTTTTTTCTCCAAATAGAGAGCGAATGCATCTGATTAAAATGAATATGCCCATCACCGCCATTGTAATCCGTATCACCCAGAGAGAGAGCGGCAGAAGCGTACCCATGATACCTGACATCGCACCCGAAGCATGAAGCGCGGAAAAGGCGATTTGTATTTGATCTGTTATCTGTGTCAGAAATGATTGCATCACCATTTTCCCCCTTTCTGTACACAACTGATTGCGTTTATCAGACCTGTATTATACGCGAACGCAAACAAAAAGACAAGTATTGTGAGGTTATTATTATGAAAGGTTTTGCATTTCTTGCGCATTCCACTGCCGGTTGGATTGAAAAAGAACCTCCGCACGCTACAAACTACGATGCCGTCATCCGTCCTCTCATAGTCTCTCCCTGTACTTCCGATGTCCACAATGTAGAAATCAACTGCCTTGCAGCAAACCGTATCCTTGGACATGAGGGCATTGGAGAAATTGTGGAACTCGGTGCTTTTGTCAAAGATTTTAAAATCGGTGACCAAGTTGCGATTCCCGCTGTCACACCCAACTGGCGTACCGTCGCCTCTCAGCGCGGCATTTCACAACACTGCAACGGCCTCATCACAGGAAACACGCTCTCCAACTCCGAAGATGGCCTTTTTTCTGAATTTACCCTCATTCGCGATGCCGACGCAAATCTTGCACATCTTTCGCCCGAACTCTCCCCTTTCGCCGCCGTGATGGCGGGCGATATGATGAATACAGGCTGCTACGGTGCGGAACTTGCCGATGTGCAATTGGGCGATACCGTCGTTGTCCTCGGGATCGGACCTGTCGGTCTGATGGCTGTCGCCGCTGCAAAATTACGCGGTGCCGCTCGTATTATTGCCGTTGGCAGTCGACCGCACTGTATCGAAATCGCCCGCTTCTACGGTGCAACCGACGTCGTCAATTATAAAGAAGGTGACCCCGTTCGTCAAGTTTATGATCTGACCCATCACAAGGGCGCAGATTGCTGTATCTGTGCCGGGGGTGACAGCAATGCACTGGGGCAAGCCGTATCTATGATTCGCTGGGGTGGCACTGTCGGTAACATTAACTATTTTACCACCAGCGGCACACTCCCTATTCCCAATGTCCGTTGGGGATTCGGAATGGGAAATAAGACAATTCGCGGCGGAGAATGCCCCGGTGGACGCGCACGCATGGAGAAAATGCTCGCCCTCCTACTATATCACAGGATTGACCCACTCCCCCTTATCACGCACAGCTTTTCCGGATTTTCCGAAATCGAAACCGCATTTCATCTTATGGCAGAAAAACCCGCCGATCTCATTAAAACCATTGTCGTATTGTAAGCGTTTTTGCAAGCCACAGACCTGCTATCTTGCAGGTTTGTGGCTTTGTTGCTTTCAGCAAACTTCATTCTTGGCTTATATCTCCTTGATTTGTTTTATTATGTAAATTTTAGTATTTTTATGGATCTTTCGTTTTTGTATATTTCGCTATATTTAGTCATTATTACAGGCGTTTTTGAAGCCCACTTCTAAAATCTTCTACTTTTTTCTCCCTTTAAACTCATTTTTCGCATTTTATACAAATTTATTCCCTTTTCAATGTATCTTTTTCACATTATCGCACACACTATCTGCATTGCAAAAACAGATTTTGCGCAATTTTCAATTTTCATTTCTTTTCTTGTAGAAAATGCAAGTTTCAATATTTTTTATGCATATTTAGATTGACATACGCTCTGTTTTCCGCTATATTGACCTCAATCACTTTTATCCATTTTATTTTTTGTGAAAAGGAGAATTACCATGATGCCTGTTAACCCGGAAGCTATCGGCCTGTTTGGTTTATTCGCCACTGTAGTCTGTTTCGGTATGGAACAACTCGGTGTCGGTGTCAAAGGCGCAGACCACGAAAAAATGACCCGTTCTCTCGGCTATGTTGCTATCTTCTTCGGCGGATTCGCCCAACTCTTTACCTCTTTCTTTATGTACGCCTTTTCTGTAGGCGGCGCACACAGTGCGTATCTCGGTACGGTTTTTGGATTCTTCGGCCTGTTTTGGATTCTCGTCGGCGTATTCTTTCTCAAGGGCGGCGATAAAAAAGTCATGGCTCATTTCTTCCTCTGCGGTTTAATTCTTTGCCTCGGCTTTACCTTCCGTGCGTTCCAAGAACCTGCACTCGTTTGGCCCTTGGGCGTTGACCTTGTCGTGATTGACCTGCTTCTCATCACACTCATTCCCGCTTGGTATACCGGCAAACCCGCGCTCAATAAATTTGCCGGTGTCTGTAATCTTGCAATCGGCGGCATCTCTCTCTTCCTCTTGATTCCCGCACTCTTCCTTTGATCTCAACTCACACAATGAAAGCCGCCACGCGAATTTCAAAAATTCGTGTGGCGGCTTTTATATTGTATATCCTAAGACTGTCACAAAACATCAATCGACAGTTACAAATCCATTTTCGTCCGACTTTGCGGCCACGGCACTATATAGCTCCGGACGGCGGTCTTTGAATAGATACATCTCGCGCTCACCCGGTGTCGGGACAAGATCCTTATCTTCTGCTTGTTCCAGATCCAGCGTGACAGCAATGATCCCCTCTTGGGTTCCCATTTCGGCCAGAACACTTCCATTAAAATCCACAATTTGCGAACGTCCGATAAAATTCGTATCCCGTTCTGTGCCACAACGATTACAGCTCACAAGATAACTATGATTTTCACAGGCGCGCGCACGCGTCAAAAAGTCCGGATGACTTTCGCCACCTTCCGGCAAATTCGTCGGTTGCAAAATCAGGCTCGCGCCCTTCAATGCAAGTCCTCGGCAAATTTCCGGAAACCGCAGTTCATAGCAAACCATAATTCCGATTTTCCCAAACTGTGTTTCCAAAATCGGTGGCTCCGCATTACCCGGGATTACAAAACGATCGACACCCATAAAAGGAAGATGCGTTTTGCGATACGAAACAATCGTTCCATTCGGCTTAATGAAGAAAACTGTATTGTAAATCGCTCGTTTTTCTCGTTCTACCGCGCCGAACAACAAGGATATTTGCATCGTGCCGGCCAGCCTCTTCAGGCGGTTCAACTCTGCCCCCTCCGCTTCCACGGCATTGTCCCATGCTTCTTCTACGCTCTCATAACAATAGCCTGTCACTGCCGCCTCCGGGAAAACCACCAAATCCGCCTTGTGTTCCTCTGCGGCGCGACGGATCAGCTCTTCCATCTTGTCGAGATTGTATTCTTTCTCCTTGATATGTGGATCAAACTGCGCCGATGCCACTGTGATCTGCTTCATGCGCTCACCTCTTCCTTTCTGAATTTCCTTATTTGCTTCCATTATATAATCTCTCTACGCCCTTCCATAGCACGCATCAGCGTGGCATCATCCGCATACTCCAAGTGTCCACCTACAGGCACACCATAGGCAAGACGCGTTACACGCACACCAAACGGCTTGATCAGACGAGATAAATACATTGCTGTGGCTTCTCCCTCCGTATCCGGATTCGTCGCCATGATAACCTCCTCAACTGCCCCACTTGCAACACGCGAAATCAGTGACTTAATCTCAAGATTATCCGGTCCAACTCGATTCATCGGAGACAACACACCATGCAAAACATGATACGCACCCCTATACTCACCCCCGCGCTCCAAAGCAATCACATCTTTCGGATCCGCTACCACGCAAATCTTCGATTCATCTCGCTTATGACTCGCACAGATCGGACAAAGACCGACACCTTCTGTGAAATTCCGACAAGTGGGACAAAGTGCGATCGTATGCTTTGCATGAAGCATACTATTTGCAAACTCCTCCACTTCGGCTTCCGGCAATGACAAAACAAAAAATGCCAGTCGTTGTGCAGTTTTATTGCCAATCCCGGGTAATCGGGCAAACTGCTCTACCATTTTTTCGAGTGCGGGTGGAAAGTATTCCATATATCGCTCCTTTTCCTCAGCCGCGCAAGGCAGCTATGGCTGTATTCGGATTTGCGGCACCGTACACTGCGCTACCCGCTACCAAAACATCTGCACCCGCTGCGATGACCAGTTTTGCGGTTTCTACGTCTATACCACCATCTACCTCAAGGAAACAGCCCGGATGATACGTCTCAATCATTGCGCGCAGTGCGGCAATTTTAGGCAGTTGATCTGTCATAAAAGATTGTCCTCCGAATCCCGGTTCCACTGTCATCACAAGGATCAAATCTACTTCCTTAATATAAGGTAACACCGCTTCCGCTGAAGTAATCGGTCGCAGCACAATTCCCTTTTTTACCTTTTTTGCATCCATAATGTCCAAAGCTTCTCGGATCCCCTGCGGCATATCCGCCTCCAGATGCACTGAGATTAAATCTGCTCCTGCATCTGCAAACGCTGCAATATACCGATGCGGTTTCTCAATCATCAGGTGAACATCAAGAAATTGATCCGTTACTTTCCGAACTGACTTCACAACCGGTACGCCAATACTAATGTTTCGGACAAACGCGCCGTCCATTACATCCACATGAAGCCAGTCAGCATGACTCACGCGTTCGATATCACGACCTAAATTTGCAAAATCGGCAGATAGGATAGATGGGGCGATTTTAATCATAATTACAGTCCTTCTTCCATAAAAGCTGTCCATTCGCGATATTTGCCAAATCGCGTGGATTCAATGGGATGCACGTCGACTTGTGGAGACGCATAGGATACGATACGCGGCTGGAAAACACGGGACTGCTATGGCTTCAATCTCTCTTCTCCCACGCCCCGCTACGACCCGATGTTTCGCCGCATCATATAGCCGTCTGTCATTGTTTGGCAGACGGCAATCATTCTTTCAACTACTATTCTAATATTTATCCGCACATCTGTCAACGAAAACTCGTCTTTTCACATAACAAATTTTATGCTTCCTTTTTTGCAATGCATCGACAAATCGGAATCCCCTGTGTATGAAACTTCTCTTCATAATCCGTCATGACACCTTGAACGCCTTCTGCGTGCAAGTCCCGGGTGACTGCGTGAAGTGTAAAGTTAAGTTTTGGGAACTGAAACAACGAGTATTCAAATAACATGCTATTATCGGTTTTAAAGTGTATTTCTCCGTTTTCTATCAGAATCGGACGATAGATTGAGAGAAAATCCGTGTGGGTTAAACGGCGGCGTGCATAACTCTGCGAGGACCACGGATCACAAAAATTGATGTAAATCCGTGAAAGCTCTCCCGCTGCAAAGTACTTCTCAAGTTCTCTCGCGTCACCATCAATATAAAATACATTATGCAGATCCATGTTGCGCGCACGTTCCATCCCAACAATCATGGCCTCCGGGACACGCTCAATCGCAACAAATAGAATATCAGGATTCTCTGACGCTGTTTCACAGGTGAAACGACCTTTACCACAGCCAATTTCTAAAAAAACTGCCCGTGCCTCCGGCATCAATGCAAGCCATTTCCCCCTCATTTCTTCCGGTTTTTGTATCCAATAGATAGAACAGTTTTCCATTCGCGGGCGTAGGTTCTTTTTTTTGCGCATTCGCATGGCAGTCTCCCTCTCGTTTCAGTTACCTGATATTCTAGCATATTTTCGTTCATTTGTCAGCAATATATTCATTTTTTTTATCTTCCTCCTCTACATTCCACGCAATACAAAAAGAGAACGAATCCGAAGATTCGTTCTCTTTTCTGTTTGTGTTGGCACTACTTATTTTCCCGGGCCGTCTCCAGCCAAGTATTTTCAGCGCAAATGAGCTTAACTTCCGTGTTCGGGATGGGAACGGGTGGACCCTCACAGCAATCAGCACCAACTTACTTTCTTGTGAACAAGAAAGTAAGCAAAGAAAACTTTAATCTCTATCACCCTACGCAGTACTCGGTGAAAAGTATTTTTCTTTCCTTACCGCCCTGTTAGACAATAAGTGTATCTCTTCTTGTGAACAAGAAAGCAAGCAAAGAAAACTTTAATCTCCATCACCCTACGCAGTACTCAGTGAAAAGTGTTTTTCTTTCCTTACCGCCCTGTTGAACAGCAAGTATATTTCTTCTTGTGAACAAGAAAGCAAGCAAAGAAAACTTTAATCTACCGTTTTCTCTTCTTACAGTCCTGTTGGACAATAAGTATATTCTCTTTTTGAAGATTCAAGTACCTTCAAAACCGAACAATGTGATCTAGTTTACAAAGCAAGCGCCTGCATAATTGTATAAGGTCAAGCCCTCGGCTTATTAGTATCGGTCAGCTGCACGTGTTACCACGCTTCCACCTCCGACCTATCAACGATGTAGTCTACATCGAGCCTTACTCCATAAAGGATGAGAGATCTA
>JAVVSI010000044.1:0-7931 GCA_036654315.1 Evtepia sp.
TTCTCGGCTTCGCTTTGATCAGTTCAAAAAGTGACTCACGTACCTTGGCTGTTACCTTCTGATTACCAAGAAGCGGCGCGATTCTTTGGCAGACCGACTCTGAATGTACCGGATGCTCCATATGAACAATATAACGGATCGCTTCCGCTACTTGATCCTCTCGCTCACCAGAGCCTATCTCGACTTCATCTAAATTCGCTTCTTCATAATAGGTAAACCCAAAAACATCCTTGTCTGAATCGGATGACGCTCTGATATCATTCCACTCCGTTTGACGCTCCTCTGACTGCAATGGATTGCCATTTGTCACATAGGGTGCAGTCACGGAGATCGGTACAAAGTCAGTTTCTGCTTGTTTGATCGCCGCCAGTAACTGATCCTGTTCTGTTTTCGGATTGTTGACCCAATCCGTTGACCAAATATGATAAATCGTCCATCCGATATTTTCCAACACCATTTGCCGTAATCGATCACGTTCTCTTGCCGTCCGTGCGGAATGATAGTTCAGCCCATCACATTCGATACCGAGTATATAGTGACCCTTGATCGTCGGATGCTCGACAGCCATATCCATTCGATAGCCCGAAGAACCCAACTGCGTGACGACATGATAGCCGTTTTCCTGCAAAAAGCTACACACCGCCGCCTCAAAGGGTGAATCAGAAGCAACAATTTCACTGAAATTCTTGCTCTGTCTATCCATTGCAAACTTGATATAGGAACGAAGCATCTTCAATCCATCCGAATGGACACGATCTAATGTGATATCCGTCGGAAGAATGGATCCCACAAGCTTGACATTATACTTTGCCCGTGTAATCGCAACATTCAGCCGACGATAACCACCGCTTCTGCTCAAAGGTCCAAAATCCATATAGAGCGCGCCACTTGCGTCTTTCGCGTAGCCTATACTGAAAATAATCGTGTCACGTTCGTCTCCCTGTACATTTTCAAGATTTTTGACAAAAAAGCTCTCGTCCATATCTTCATCAAAAAAATCTTCATACTCTTGATGCTTGAAACGCATTTGGCTGATCACCGATTCGATTGCCTGCTGTTGCGCCTCACTAAATGTCACAACGCCCAGCGACCGTTCAGGATAATTCTGTATGTGGGAAAAAACGAGCTTCGCTACCATATTTGCCTCGTTTATATTACACTTCCGACCCCCACGTTCATATACGCCGTTTTTGACATAGATATACTCTACCCCGATATCCGCAACTCTTTCTACGGGTGCGGGAAAAGTCATTAAACCATTCCGATAGATCTCTGCATTTGAAAAAGCAATCAGGTGTTCGTTTCGACTACGATAATGCCATTTCAATGTTCGCTCCGGTAGAAATGTAACCGCTTCATCCAAAATCGACTCAAATATTTCCGTTTCTTCCTCTTCTTCCGAATCAAATTCATCATCCGGTGTACTGCCAACAAAAAAATTCGTCGGCGGTAACTGCTTGCTATCACCCGAAATCACAACCTGCTTCGCACGCATAATCGCACCAATTGCATCTTCTGTACAGACCTGAGACGCTTCATCAAAAACAACAAGATCGAACGCAAAATCATCACTCTGCAAAAATAGACTCACCGATAGAGGTGACATCATCAGACAGGGTTTGAGTTGCAACAATAAATGTGGTATCTTATCGAACAACACCCGTAACGGTAGATTTTTTTTGTGCTTTTCTATTTCACGCTTTAAAATACCCACTTCATCTGTGGCGGCCGTTGCAAGGTTGAAATCCGGTAACTTTGCAATCAATTTTTCACGCAATCGCAATCTTGCCAGCTCCGTTTGTGCCAGATCCAGTTCGTCGAATGAACGCAGGGTCTCTTCCTGCACCCGTCGACGAAAAGATTGGACAGTTGGAAAATACGGCAGGATCTCATTCAACCACAGCCGATAAAATCGCTTTAAAAAAATTTGAGCGTTCAGACTGTTATAGTATTCGCTCTGATCCATCTGTACTATAAAATCAGAAAGACCCGCTGCAAAACACTTCGCCCTCGCCTCTCGAAAATCAATCCACTCTTCCAGTGCAGGAATATCGTTCCGACATTTTTCGACACGCAAGCGCAACGTATCAAGCGAACAAGTTAACAATTCGTTTCCGTCAAATAAATCTATATACCACACGACCGCATCTTGGCATACACTGAAAATATCACCCAGCGCAGTCGCGCGAAGCAAAACTTTGGCTTTCTCCTCTTCATGATTGCAGATCGCTTCTACAAAAGACGCCGAAATTGTACCGCTCTTATAATGACCCCCTAGCTTTTCTGCAAACTGCAAGGCCGAAATCACGGCTTCCCAATTGGTATGGATCCCATCAAACATAAATTCAAACATCTGACGATAGGATGGATTGCTCTCCTCTTTTTCCAGTGCTTGAATACGACACATCTTGTTTAAAAATGAAATACAAGCCTCAAAATCTTCATTGCCATCCGTACGCGCATGAACCTCCCGTGTCCCATTGCGGAGCATCAGCAGGTTCTGATACGCATCCTCTATCTTCTCAATCAAAGATTCAATACGCAGCGCAGAAACATCAAACGTGAAAACACCCTTTATGATTGCCTTGAATGTCTGAATACGATCTAATTCACTTTCCAATTCCTTTAGCTTCTCTGTGTCTGCTTTTGAGTTCAGAACTTCCTTCACTGTATCCGGCATTTTAGATTTTCCGTAATAATTGCGTATTTTGCAAAAATGATTGAACGCTCTCAAAAGCTCATTCCAATTCGTGGCTTCGGCTTTATAATATGCGCCAAACATCTCTTTTAAACTGCTGTCCTGCTCTTTGCGTACGCGTGCTATCATTTCAATCTCTCGTAGTTGCTTTAAGCAGACCAACACCAAGTCATCCGAAATGAAGCCTATACTGCCATTGCTATGAGAGACAATTTCTGCATAGTCCTCTCTGTGGTGCAGACGCATTGCTTGAAAAGAGCTGTCGTAATCCATCCGAAACCGCGCTAGGATCCCCGAAACATCAATTTCATAAATGCTATCTTGACTCATTTCGGAAATATCATGCTCTAACTTCTTAATCTCTGCCGCTGTATCCGTTGCAGTGACCTGCAATTCAGTCAAAATCGTACTCAGTGTTTCCAGACCCACCAATTCTTCAAAGGTAAAGGCATAGGATTCGCCGTATGCAGATGTCACCGCACAGCTCATCTCGTCAAACCATGCCTCCTGCTCCACCACCAGCTTCACCTTGGAAAGCAACTCCATGATTATTTTATTATCCGGTTTGATCTCCGTAGACTTCCACAGCAATAAAAGTGATTTCTTGTCCGCATTATAATTTCGATTGAATCGTTTGAAAATGGATGCATACTCCATCTTAAAACGATCCAGCATCGCACTATAATCCAATTCATATATCCCATCATCCACCAAGGCAGAAATTTCGCTGCGCACTATTTGAATATTCTGCTTCCTCTCGACCGCTTTCGCCAGAAGTTCATGATATTTATGACTCTCTTTTCGCAAAATCCCAAAATCTTCTATCGTGAATGTCAAACTGCTTACTTTATTTGACTGTTTTGTGAACCACTCTTTTTTGTGTTTGACTGTCTCCACTTGATTCAAAAGATCCAAAATGGCGGTATCATCGTTCTTCACATTGCTGCCTTTGAAACAATTTAAAACGACTTTCCTATCCTGTTCATAACGACGTATGCGGTCAAAAAATGCCGGAGTATATTCCGACCGATAACGACCGAGCATTGCTGACGCGTTTACCTCTAAAATGTCCTCATGGAAAACATTCAAAATATCCGTCTTGGCATGATGCGCAACACGCGCTGCCTCCATCATTTCATGGATCTTTTCCTGAATCGTAGATTCTTTGTTTTCATCAAACCAGACTTCTGTCGCTTGTATACCGGAACTCAGGTAGCCTAAAATATCGCGGAACTCGTTGATCTCAGAAATGGATTCACAACGCCTTGTATTCAATTCCGAGTCGTTACACGCAAGGTAAACTGAAAGCAAAACCGTTTTTGCGCTGTCAAACTTCGTGATGAGAAGAGAGCTGATCTCCAAAACATGATCTGTATTCTCGCTGTGGTTCAAATCACGGATCATAGCGGCCTTTGCAAGCTCCAGCGTGCTTAACAAGTCCTCTGCACTCCAATCATCTGCCTGCTCTTTTGGCAGCTCTGCAATCAAGCACGCGCGCTCACGCTGTAATGCGGCAGTTTCAGATGCAATTTTCAAAAGATACGAACTGTCCTGTTCTAAAATCCAAGAGGATGGTATCCGGATGGATTGCGAAGCAAGCGTCAAAACCTCGACGCGTTTCTTTGCCAAATAGATAGAAGAAGTCGGATCCAGTGACAAGTCCTCCGATACTGCTGCATAGGCAGATTCCAACTGCGCAAGTCCCTCTGACAACTGCAACAAATGCGTCTCGATCTCCTGCCTAAATTCATGTGATACACTCGCAAGGTGGCAGTCCCTCCATGGATTCGTGTGATAATCCATCGTTTCAATCGTATGCGACAATTCGTCGATCAGAAAAACATACCGCTGCAATGTCTCCTGTGTTGTTTCTAAAACATGATCCAGTGAGAAATTGACATCGGGTACCTGTTCCAACTGCGCAAGTCGTCCATTGATATCATATACCGTAAACCCTAAGGGGGGATAAGCCGTATGCAACTCTTTGCTGTAACTGTTTAGCTCTCTCTTTCGTGCTTCCAAAGCTTCCAAAGGGTAGAGTGCATCTTTTTCAAGATGCAGCGAACTTAGATTCAAGGTACGCTCCAGCTCCTGCATAACCGCTTTCCGATTCGCTTTATGACTGTGTAGCGTAAGACAGAAATCCGCCAGTCCACAGCTCGTCAGACGCTTATATACAACCTCCAATGCCGCCATCTTTTCCGATACAAACAACACTTTCTTATCTGCCGCCAATGCTTCAGCAATGATATTTGTGATTGTCTGACTTTTTCCCGTGCCGGGTGGCCCCTGCAAAACAAAACTGATCCCCTCTTTGGAATATAGAATCGCATCCTGCTGACTGGAATCCGCATCCACGACCTGAAAAATATCTACCGCTTTCGTGTTTGCATCGTGATCATAGTCATTCAGTTCTGCCCTGATATTTTCAATACCACTGAAATCACCTGCAAGTCCGCTTAAAATGGGGTGATTTCTTATTTTTTCCCTGTTCTTCTCCAAATCATAATACATATTGATTTTCAGAAAAGACAAAAGACTCATCCCTACTTCGTAAGAAACTTCCCAACCATTCTTTTCGACCAGCTCCTGTATCGCAAACAAGTATTGTTTCAAATCATCTTCTGCACTGTCAAACGACGGCAAGATCAGTCCAAAATCATGCTCTAATTTATACGACAAGGTCGGATTGATCATGATTTCGTCCTCTTGCAATTCCATAACAAAAGGCGATACAATGGATTCCAAGCTTAAACGAATCGGTACCAGGACAAGCGGCGCAATCAAAGGTGTCGTATTATTTTCTGCCCATTTCAAAAAGCCAAACGAAAGATAGAGCATATGAATCCCCTGCTCCTCCATCGCTGTCCGCGCTTTATTCCTCAAATTGCCCAAAGTCTTTTGCTGCTCTTTTACGCTTTGATCCGTTTCCAAATCGCCACAGTAACCCTCTGCATTCTCACCATCAATGGGAAACTGCAACAACGCCTCCTGCATAACCAATTGGGAATACAATGTGAAAATATCCGGTGACGTTATTTTCAAATTTGACCGCTTCGTTTCACGATAGTTAATCAAACGATTGTTTTTACTTAAATCAAGCAATCGCCGTTTCCAGTTCTCAATACGAATGTCAATATCCGGCATACTTTTCACCTCATTTAATTTCTTTTCCTGTGTCGTTCAATATAAAACTGCCCTGAAATGTAGCCTCACAGGCGCAGGCAATATCCATCAATTCCTTTTCTGAAAAATTATCGCGACGAAGCTTTCCACTCAAGTTCGAGGAGGTTGTACCCAGCCGCTTTGCCAGTTCTTGATTTTGCATATTTCTTGTTATCATCAAATACTTGATTTTTTCCGCCATGCTCATAGGTTCTGATCTCCCTCTTCAAGTAAGATATCCATTGGATTATATACTAAATAATCAATAAAATCAAACAAAATACATCATCGGACTAAATCATTGATTTTGCCGTTCATGTTTTTCACTAAAAAATATGCTATTTAATTATTTAATCAATTTATTTTCTTTCTAATGATTTTTACAAGCGATCATGCGCTTGATACCAAATGTTTTTCATCGAACAACTATGCATCAAATCCGTGCATCTCTTGCGTGATTCCGTCCGGTCGTGTATACTGTTTATTGAATATCAAAGATTCATTCAATAACAAGGAGGTTTCTATACTTATGCAGACAAATTCAAACCCCATCGGCGCATTACAGGGTGTCACCATTCTTGACTTGACACGGGTACTGGCAGGTCCTTACTGTACCATGTTCCTCGCCGATTTTGGTGCCGATGTCATTAAAATCGAAACGCCCGGCGTAGGCGATGATATCCGTTCTACACCGCCATTTCAAGGCGATTTCAGTATGTACTTTGAATCCATTAACCGCAATAAACGCAGTATTACCATGAATCTGAAATCCCAGGAGGGCAAAGCACTCTTTACCGATTTGGTCAAACGCGCGGATGTCGTTGTAGAGAATTTCAGACCCGGCGTCATGGAAAAGTTCGGTCTTGGCTACGAAGCACTCCGCGACCTAAACGAAAAAATTATTTATGCCGAAATCTCCGGCTTTGGCAGCTACGGACCCTACGCACAACGTCCCGGCTACGATCTCGTCGCACAAGCTATGGGTGGTCTGATGCATCTCACAGGCAAGCCAAGCGAACCACCAACCCAAGTAGGCGCATCCGTTGGTGACACCCTTGCCGGAATGAACGCCGTCATCGGCATTTTAATGGCATTACGCGCACGGGATATCACAGGCAAAGGTCAAAAAATCGACGTGGCTCTCGTAGACTCCATCGCCTCCCTCTGCTGCGTCAACAACGGTATGTACTTCTCTGGAAACGGTGTCCCATGCCGTGTCGGAAACGAGTGGCCATACATGACCCCATTCGGGAATTTTGCCGCCTCTGACGGATATTTCGTCATCACCTGCGGCAATATGAAGCTCACCAATCTCTGTATGAAAGTCATCGGAAGAGAGGATTTGGTCGGGACACCCGAATTTATCAATATGTCCGAAACTTGTAAAAACCAAGCACCGCTCAATATCTCCATCGAACAATGGGCTGCCAAACACACCGTTTCAGAATGCCTCGCCCTGCTATCCGAAGCCGGTATTCCGGCAGCTCCCGTACTCAATATAGAACAGATGGCACACGATGAACACATTGCCGGCGCACGAGAAATGTTCGTAGATCTTCCACATCCGACCGCCGGTTCTATCACCGTAACCGGAAATCCAATCAAGCTCTCCGATACGGCGGTGAAATACAAGACCTGCGCACCGAAGTTGGGTGCCAGTAATGAAGAGATTTACACCGGAATGCTCGGTGTTGATCAGAAAACCCTAGAAGATTATCGCGCACGCGGTATTATCTAATTTCATTGACAGCGGGATGGATGCACATTACGCACCCATCCCGTGCGTTCAATACAAAAAGAGAACGAATCCGAAGATTCGTTCTCTTTTCTGTTTGTGTTGGCACTACTTATTTTCCCGGGCCGTCTCCAGCCAAGTATTTTCAGCGCAAATGAGCTTAACTTCCGTGTTCGGGATGGGAACGGGTGGACCCTCACAGCAATCAGCACCAACTTACTTTCTTGTGAACAAGAAAGTAAGCAAAGAAAACTTTAATCTACCGTTTTCTCTTCTTAACAGTCCTGTTGGACAATAAGTATATTCTCTTTTTGAAGATTCAAGTACCTTCAA
>JAVVSI010000045.1:0-5274 GCA_036654315.1 Evtepia sp.
CGCAATCGGACAGGCAGACAGTTTCATCGCCGTACCCAGCTGCTTCACCTGTCGACCACCTGAAAGAGGTAGCTCGACATCGACTACCATATTCCGTGCCTTGATATGTGCGTCCTCCAAAAGTGCTTCACGAAGTCCCAGAACCGGCTCCACACAAACATCGCTATCCTCAAAAATCAATACCCACTCGTCCTGCGTCTTTTTTCGGATGATCTCTCTCAGTTCCGCTTTTTTCGCTTCTACATTTTCGGGAAAAACCGTCCCCTCAATATAGTCCGGCCTACCGATTTTGATACAAAATTCCGACCAAAATTGTGGCTCTAAACAACCGACACTCAGATATTTATGATCCGCAGTCTCATAAAAATCATAAAGTGAACCACCATTTAATCGTGTGCTTTCTCGTTCCGGTGCTTCGCCCGTCGCAAGAAAGGCAGTTCCATCCATCGCATGAAAAGGAATCAGTCCATCAAACATGGCTACATCGACAGATTGTCCCTCGCCCGTCCGCTCGCGGTACTGTACAGCCGCCAAAATGCCAACCACAGAATGAAGAGAGCCAACTGCCAAATCCGCAATCTGCATATTCGTCAAAACAGGCCCAAACTCCTTTTTCCCGGCATAGGACATATTCCCGCTTCTTGCCAAATAGTTGATATCATGACCGGCACGGTCTTTCAATGGCCCCGTTTGGCCATAGCCGGTGAGAGAACAATAGATCAGACGTGGATTATATTTTTTCAGCACTTCGTAAGAAAGACCCAACTTCTCCATTACACCCGGCCTGAACTGCTCTATTACAATATCATACTCCAAAATCAAACGCTTTACAATTTCAACGGCAGCAGTTGTCTTTAAATTTAAAAACATGGATTTTTTATTGCGTCCCAGCCATGCCTGATTTGCAGAAATTCCATCCAACATAGGAGGAAATTCCGCGACCAAGTCCGGCTTCGACGCCGAACTGATTTTTAAAACGTCTGCACCGAGATCCGCAAGCATCAGTGTTGCATACGGTCCCGGCAATAAAGTCGAAAAATCGAGAACCTTAAGTCCGGTCAACGCGCCCAGTCTACTCATCTCCTTTGTGATCACCTACTGCTCAACCCATGGATTCATTTCCGGTACAACCATGCTTATCTTCACCACAAGCATGCTTATCTTCACCACAACCATGATTTCCACAGGTATGTCCATCTTCGTGGTGGTGCTGACAGACGGCATTTGCTTTGAATTTTAACTCGTTCTTCAAAAATGCCTCCACACTCTCATCCGCTGAACCAAGCACACCCGGATAAAATTCGATTCCTACACTCTGTACCGCACGCCGTGCGCCGCCGCCGATTCCACCACAGATCAAAACATCGACATCATTCGCTTTGAGGAAAAGCGGGTGCGCACCGTGTCCGCTTCCCTCAGTGTTCAGAACTTCTGTTTTTACAATCTCCTTGTGTTCCACGCTATAAATTTTAAAGTTTTGACAATGACCAAAATGTTGAAATACCTCTCCGTTTTCATATGTGACTGCAATTTTCATGATAAATCCTCCAATATTTTTGAATCTTTTTTCTTATTGCGTGAGACTTTGCACGGTTCCGTGTTTACAATCAATGGACACATACGTCCCATCTCGCAAAGTCCTCGTTGCATTCACGGCACCGATGACAACTGCCTTATTCAAGGTCAAGCCCACCACGGCAGCATGGCTTGTCATCCCATGCTCCTCCGATATAATCGCGGAAGCGGCGCGTAAATACGGCATCATCTCATTCGTCGTATTGGGTACAACCAAAACCATGCCCTGCTGAAATTTTGCCTTGATATCCTCTATGTTTTGACAGACACACAAAATCCCTTTTGCGTTTTCATCTCCCACTCCAACGCCCGACAACAGACAATTCCCAACCAAATGCACTTTAATCATATTCGTTGTTCCCGAAATACCCGCCGGCACACCTGCCGTCACAACTACAATCTCACCATCTGAGATCAAACCTGCGGCGCGTGCCGCTTCTACGGAACCATCAATCATTTCATCCGTATTATGGGCGAAAGGCATCAAAATCGGCGTGACGCCCCACGAAAGTGCCAAATGACGCTGGATCTTTTCCTTCATGACACAGGCGATAATCGGGGTGACCGGTCGGTACTTACTCAAAAGACGTGCCGTTGCTCCGCTCTTTGAAACCGTCACAATCGCACTGGCATTGGTATCCGTTGCTGTCGTACAGGCAGCATGGGCCGTTGCCCCGCTGATACCAAGTCTTGAATCCGTCGCCATCTTTCGCATTCTTCCAAAATAATTGATATCCGCTTCTGTTCGATTCGCAATCGCTGACATCGTCCGCACTGCCTCCACCGGGTACTTCCCTGCCGCAGTTTCGCCCGAGAGCATGACCGCAGAGGTACCATCATAGACTGCATTCGCAACATCCGTGATCTCCGCTCGTGTCGGCCGTGGATTGTTCATCATACTATCCAACATTTGCGTTGCCGTAATCACCGATTTCCCGGCAACAAGACAACGTGTGATAATATCCTTCTGAATAATAGGAATCTCTGTGAAATCAATTTCCACACCCATATCACCGCGTGCAATCATGATTCCATCCGAAACGGATAGAATGGAATCTATATTATTCACACCCTCTTGGTTCTCTATCTTTGCAATAATACGAATCTCAGACTGCTGGGCATCCAAAATCCTACGGATTTCCAGAACATCCTCCGCTGTACGGCAAAAACTGGCGGCTATAAAATCAAATTCCTGTTCCACTCCAAACAGAATATCCTCCCGGTCTTTGGCACCTATATACGGCATAGTCAAATGGACACCCGGAAGATTGATCCCCTTACGATCCTTAATCATACCACCATTTTCAACCTTGCAAATGACATCCGTTTCCGTGCGATCCAGTACGATCAAACTGATCAAACCATCATCAAGCATAATTTTGCTCCCAATCATAACATCCATCGGAAGATCTTTATGCGTCACGGCACAAATTTCATGTGTTCCAACAATATCGCGGGTTGTCAAGGTAAATGTCTGACCGGTTTCTAAGGTTTCTTTTCCCTCTTTGAATGTTTTGAGCCGAATCTCGGGACCTCTGGTATCCAATAGCGAAGCAACCGGACGTTGTAACTCCGTTCTGATCTCTTTGAGAGCGTCCAGACGCTTTTTATGCTCGGAATGGCTTCCATGCGAAAAGTTAAAGCGGGCAACGTCCATGCCACTCTCCATCATGCTCCTTAAAATACCATCGGGATCCGTTGCGGGACCTAGGGTACAGATAATTTTCGTTTTTCTCATATAAATTCCTTTCAGCTCGTTGAGACGAGCGACCAAAGACTTCAGTTTCTCGGAACCTCAGACATCTGCATCTCTTTCGGATTCATCGCCTTACGCAGCCCTTCACCCACAAATTGCAAGGCGAAAATCGTTGCAATAATGCAAAGCCCCGGCGGCAACCACATCCATGGACGATGTGTCAGCGTCATCAATTCCGTCGCATTTTGCATCATATTCCCCCACGATGCTTCGGGCGTACGCAGGCCAACACCCAAAAAACTCAAACCTGACTCCGATAAAATCGCACGCCCCACTTTCATCGGGAGGATAGAAAGTACGGGTGCAACGGCATTTGGAAAAATGTTTTTGCGTAGAATTTCGGAATTCGATGCGCCCAAGGCACGGACGGCCAAGATATAGTCTTTCTCGCGGATAGACAATGTATTCCCATAAACCAATCTGGTCACGGATGCCCAGCCAAGTCCGCCTATGACCAGAATAATATTCCATGCAGACGGTCCCACCAGAGACACCAGACACAAAATTAAAATCATGCTTGGAAACGATTGCACCACGTCCACACAGCGCATAATACAAAACTCAACTGCTCCCCGCCGATATCCCGCAATCAAGCCCAACGGAATCCCTATGGCAAGGCTCATAAATGCAGCGGCAAACCCAATCATCAGGGAGATACGCCCACCATGCAACAGACGTGCAAAAATATCCCTGCCAACATCGTCCGTACCCAACCAATGCTCCGAACTCGGCGGCGACCAAAAGCCTGCCACTTGATCTGTCATTGTTGGTGAGATTTGCAGAAACATCGGAAGAATCAAAACAATTAGAATTTCTACGATTAAAAAAATCAGTCCCGCCATTGCGCGTCGATCTCTTTTGAATTTGCGCCAGATCAAATGATTCATCCTCCCTTACCTCCGAATCTGAGGATCCGCAAACCGATATACGATTTCCAGTAAAATACCTGTCGCAAGCACGGCAAGTGCAATCATCATTGCAATACCCATAATTACCGGATAGTCGCGGTTGTTCACAGAGGAAAAAAGGAGGCTTCCCATACCGGGCCAGCCAAAGATGCGCTCCACAATCATAGATCCCCCTACGACGTGTGGAATGTGATTTAATATCGTAGTTAAAACCGGGATCAAGGCATTGCGAAAACCATGTAACCAAATAACCTGAAACTCGCGTAAGCCTTTTGCCCGTGCGGTTCGAATGTAATCTTCGGAAAAAACTTCAAGACACGCACTTCGTGTTTGACGAATCAAATTCCCTAAACTGCCAATACAAATAATACTCGCCGGCAAAATTAAGTGAATCAGTAAATCGCCCAAGCTTCCGCCAATGCCGAATGAATACATCCCGGATGCCGGCAACCAGTCCAATTGTAACGAAAAAATATAAATCCCAATTAAACTCAGAAAAAAACTCGGCGTTCCAAAACTGAACAGAGAGATAGCTCCCGCAACGTGATCCCAATGCGTTTGTGGTTTCGTTGCCGCCATGACCCCCAACGGTATCCCAATGAAAATGGCCAACAAGACCCCACTCCCACTCAGAATCAGCGACGGCATCACCCGTTGTTCAATGGCAGCGGTCACCGCTTGTCCGGTTCGATAGGACACACCAAGGTCACCGCGCAGTAAATCAGCCAACCAGTTGAGATAGCGTACCCAAATCGGATCATCCAAATGAAGAGTAGCCTCCAACGCGGCTCGTTCTGCCGTGCCGGAGGCTGTCTGCTCACCACCCGCTAAATCCGCAATATTAGCGGGTGCCATGCTCATCATAAAAAAAACAATTAACGTGATACCAAAAAAAACCGGAATCGCGCTCATAAGACGCTTTACTATATACAATAACTTTCTCCTCCTACACTTCCGGCCGTTTTTTCGGCACAGACCACACGCGGTCTTACAGAGGTTGCGCAACAAATCTCTTATTGATTTGTTTTTTGCCAA
>JAVVSI010000045.1:5284-7891 GCA_036654315.1 Evtepia sp.
CATTTGAAAAACTTGATGCAGGATAGTCAATGCCTTTTACGGTCTTGGATTCAGCGTGTAAAGCGCAGGAGAACCACAAGGGGATAAAAGGAAGTTCTTCCTGCAAGTAGCGTTCCAACTCCGCGACTGCTTTGTCTTTGTTTGCCGGATCACTTTCGGCACGCACTGCATCAATACGCGTAATATAACCGCTCAAATCTCCGACACGGAACAGATTCCCATCCTCATTAAAACGGCTTTCTGTAAACCACAAGGGAAGAACACCCGGTGTATGGCTGGCAAGGGCAAGATCATATTTACCATCATACATACCCGAAAACAAAGTGGCCGAATCCACCGTTTCTATCTCGACTACAATCCCTGCTTCCTGCAAGTTTTGCTGGATCAAAGCAGCAAGACCGGCACGCGGTGCAGTACAGGCCAGCTTATAGCTCCGTCCGTCATAGCCTAACAGCAACCCCTTTGCCTTTTCTACATCACGCACCATGGCTTTTTCATCGTTTGCATCGCTTGGCAAAATACTTGTGTTCGTCACACGACCCAGCGTTTTCGTATTTTGCCGACACAGGAGTTCTTTATCCAGAGACAGGTTGATCGCCTGTCTGATTTCTTTTTGTGGTATGGTTTCGTTGTTAATCATAAGCTCATAAAACGTATTGGGAACCGTCCCCTGTGAAACGCTGATCCCCGCATTTTTTGCAATGTCTGCGTCCTCTTCCGAGATGTTACCACCAAATGCGAAATAATCAAGATCGCCCGCAATTAAGGCTGTCAACAAATTGGACTTGTCCATTACGGTCATCGTCAGCGTATCGAATCCCGCTGCGCCAAGCTGATATGCTTTATTTGCCTTCAAAACAAGCGTACTTCCCACAATTTCGGAATCAAAGACACAAGGTCCCGATCCAACCGGTGCATTCCAAAGCGGCAATGCCAGTATATCTGTCACGGCGGTATCTTTGAACAAATGCGTCGGAAGAACATAAAATTCGCGGTTCTTATCCACGAGGAAATCTTCGGGACTTGTCTTTTCTTTCATCGTCAGCTTGAGTGTCATGGCATCCACGGCCTCTACACCCAGATCCGACTCCGCAACACCATTTGCATCGGTGCCTTTTAAGCAGGAAAAAATATTACGACCCAAGGTATCAAAGCTTCCATTCGTTGCAAGCTTGATACTATCCACCCAGTTTTCTGCCGTGACAGCGGTTCCATCATGGAATTTGGCCTTCTCATCTAAGTGGAACACAATGCCATAGCCGTCATCTGTACTTTCCCAGCTCTTTGCGGCACGCGGCAAACACGTTCCATCTGCCTCAATATATGCAAGTTTATCATAGATTTTATCATAGACAATCCGCGCGTAATTGCTCCGCGACATACTATGATAGGGCATGAGGGAATCCCATGCACTGGAAATACCGTAATTTAGGTTGATACTGCCGACGGCCGCCTTTTCTCCGCAGCCACTACAAATTCCAACCAGCATCATAACAGCTGTTACAAGCGCAAATAGTTTATTATGGTTTCTTTGTTTCATCTTCCTCTTGCTCGCCTCCCTGCGCACTCAGCATTTGCTCAAAATGGGCATCCAGCTGTTTTGTGAATTCCACTGCTGCATTGTGTCCCATCTTCTTATGACGGTTATTCATAGCCGCAACTTCGACAATAATGGCTAAATTTCGACCCGGTTTCACAGGAATCGTATTTACCGGAACTTTTTTATCTAAGATCGTTGTAAATTCTTCATTGGTGCCAAGACGGTCATAGAACACATTTTCATTCCACTGTTCCAAGTTGACAATTAAGTCAATATCCTGCTCGTCACGCACAGCACTCATACCGAAAAGCTGCAATACATCGACCACACCGATCCCACGTAGTTCAATATAATGACGAATCAGCTCAGGTGCAGAACCAATAAGGCGTGAATCAATATTCCGAATTTCAACCGCATCATCGGCGACCAAACGGTGACCACGTTTCACAAGTTCGATTGCGGTCTCACTTTTACCCACACCGGACTCACCCATAAGCAGAATACCTTCGCCATAGACATCGACTAACACGCCGTGTCTTGTAATTCTGGGACAAAGTTTCGCGTTCAGGTTTGAGAGCAGGCTTGGGATAAAGATAGAGGTCGGATCTTTGGTACGAAGCAGAGTTCTGTCATACTTAATTGCCATTTCCAGACATTCCGGTGTTGGTTCCAGTCCACGCGAAATAATCAGAGCCGGGATGGCGCGCGAAAAAAGGCCTTCATAACTACGCCGCCGCTCTTCTGTGGTAAGGCCCTCTAAGTAAGTTAATTCCACTTTCCCGATGACTTGCAGTCTGGTATGGTCATAGTAGTCGAAGAAACCCAACAGTGGGAGTGCCGGACGGTTAATATCCGCTGCATGGATCGGACAATTGAGATAATTTTCCGCCCCGTGCAGAACCTCCAATGAAAAATCCTCTATAATTTTTCCGAGCTTAATTGATTTCTTTTCCACAGCTCTTCCTCCTGATTCTGTATGTATTTAATACTTTGCGAAAACGAGATGATGCCACTATTATACCATACTTTTGCCTTTTAGCAACAAATTCATATTCCCCTTACAGGAA
>JAVVSI010000046.1:0-7704 GCA_036654315.1 Evtepia sp.
ATAAGTGACAGTGTTTTTCCTTTTTCACTGTCTCTTATAAAGGGAGCATATCAGTTAAGCTGCGGCTTCCTGTTGCACTATTTACATTTGCTTGAAAAATTCCTGAAAAAAGCAACCGGTATTGGTGCTTTAAAAACAATCTCTTTTTTTGTTTTCGGATGTCGGAACGAGAGTTCCGAAGCGTGAAGAGCCAAACGCTTCAAGGGATCCGTTTTACTGCCGTATTTTTTATCCCCTGCAACGGGACAGTCCAGATCTTTCATGTGTACGCGGATCTGATTTTTTCGTCCGGTTTTCAATTCGATATCTACAAGGGTGTAGTTTCCTTTTTGATTCAAGACCCGATAATTTGTGATTGCTTCTTTGCCATCGTAGACAGAGCCGGAGTAGACGACGTGGGTGATTGTCTCATGAAGCCATGAGTGGACGGTTCCGCTTTCTTCTTTGGGGATGCCCTCCAGTACAGCGGTATAGCCACGTTTGATTAAAATTTCGTCCCATTTCTCCTGAAAAAGTTGTTTTGTCTCTTCATTTTTTGCAAACATGACAACACCGGAGGTATCGCGATCCAAGCGATGGATGATAAAAACACGTTCTGCCGGTGTGCGCGCGCGGAGAACCTCTGTAATCATATGATAGGCGGTGATATTTTTTTCTTTATCGCTTGCAATGGTGAGAAGTCCGGCAGGTTTATCAATCACGATGAGATCTTTGTCCTCGAACAGAATGGGAAAGGGAAAATCAACCGCAACTTTCCCCGGTGCGGCCACTGTGATCGTTTGTCCTTGCTGAATGGGGTAGTCGAAACGCGTGGTGGGGATGGCATCGACAGCGACCTGTCCGCGTGCAAGAATGGATTTTATATTGTTGCGGGATCCCGAAATATGCTTCAATAAAAAGGGAAGCAGGGTATCGGCTTCAGAAGCAAGTAGGGTAAGTGGTTTTTGTGCCATAAGTGAACCTCTTTCATCATAAACGATTCTGTGCGGAAATCCGCAAGTAGGGGATGCATACTATTATTTTATCATAGCACAAATCAGACAGAAAGCAATAGCACAAACTGTGCGTCATGTCATGGAGAGAAAGATGACGCCAAATCAGTCCATACAGGTATTTTTCAAAATTGTAGCGTAATTCAGGTGCTTTTTGGTCACAAATTTGCCAAAAGATAAAATATTCCTTTTCAAAAGGGTCAAAATGAAGTATAGTATAGAGATACGACACGCAGGTTTGTCTGATGAACTTTGATCGGAGGAACGACATGAAATTAACTTTTTTTGGCGCGGCGAAAGCCGTTACCGGAAGTTGCCACTGTGTAGAGGTGGCGGGCAAGAAGATTCTAATAGACTGTGGACTGCAACAGGGCAGAGATGAACGTGACAACAGTGTGCTTGATTTTGCACCGAACTACATTGATTACGTCATCGTCACGCATGCCCATATCGACCACTCGGGACGCATCCCATTATTGGTGAAACAAGGGTTCCAAGGACAGATTTTTGCAACCCGCTTGACGGGAGAACTCCTGTCCATTATGTTGCGAGACTCAGGGCATATTCAGGAAAGTGATGCCCAATGGAAGAATCAAAAGGGAAAACGTGCAGGTCTGCCACCGATTGAGCCGCTCTATACTGTGGCGGACGCGGAAGATGCTGTCAAAAAAATCATACCTCTGGAGTATGAGCAAATAGTGGCACTGGATGACAATATTAAATTCCGTTTTGTCGATGCCGGGCATTTGCTTGGATCTGCGTCTGTGGAACTTTGGATGACTGAGGACGGCGTAGAACGCAAAATTTTGTTCTCCGGTGATATCGGAAACATGAATCAGCCGATTATCCGTGATCCTGCTTTTGTACACGACGCCGATTATGTCGTGATGGAGAGTACCTACGGAGACAGAAATCATGATCCGGTTGTTTCCTATACCGAATCTCTCGCTGCAATTATTGATGAGACGTTTGCGCGTGGCGGCAATGTGATTATCCCATCCTTTGCTGTGGGACGCACCCAAGAGCTTCTTTACTTCATGCGCGAAATGAAAGAACAAAACATGGTGAAAAGTTGTCCGAACTTCACCGTCTGTGTTGACTCTCCTCTCGCGACCGAAGCAACAAAAATTTTCTCAGGCAATCTTCACGGTTATTTGGATGATTCCGCTGTGGAAATCGTAAAAGCGGGCGATGCTCTGTTTACATTTCCGGGGCTGACGATGACCGCCAGCAGTGAAGAGTCCAAAATGCTGAATATGGACCCCAGTTCAAAAGTGATTATCTCGGCTGCCGGTATGTGCGATGCCGGTCGCATCCGTCATCACCTGAAACACAATCTGTGGCGACCGGAAAGTTCGATCGTATTTGTTGGATACCAAGGAGAGGGTACCTTAGGTCGGCATCTTTTGGAAGGTGCCACCTCTGTGCGTCTGTTTGGCGAAGAGATTGCAGTCAAAGCGCATATTCACAACTTCAAAGGACTGTCCTCCCATGCGGATCGTGACCATTTGTTGGAGTGGATTGAACGCGTGAATCCGAAGCCAAAACAGGTTTTTGTGGTACATGGCGATGCTGCCGTGTCCGAAATTTTTGCACAAACGCTCCGTGACCGTGAATTCATGGCACACGCACCTCTCTATGAAGAGGTTTTCGATCTTGCAAACAACCGTATGCTCGCAGCAGGCGTAGAAATCGAGCCAAAGAAACCGCGCGAGGCAGATCACGCAAGCACTGCATACTACGAATTGGAAGCAGTTGGCGTAGAGCTGATGGCCCTGATTCATCAGAACAAGGGAACGGCAAACAAGGACTTACGCAAACTGGCACATCAATTGAAAACATTTGTCGAGAAGTGGTCGTAAGCAATCAAGTCCCCTCCTTGCTTTGAGCTGGGAGGGGAACTTTTTGATTGGAGAAGCGTCGAACAAGACAAACAGGTAGGAGGATAAATATTTGAAACATTTGAAAACAAAACTTCCGGCATTGGTTTTGGCATTGGCGGTTTGTTTTGCAGTGCCTGCACAGGCATTGACAGTTCCACAGCTTCGGGAGCTGTTAGAGGAATACTATATAGACAAGCTGGATGCCAATGTTCTGAATCGCGACACGATTGATGATACCTTGAAGGCTTTGGGGGATCCCTACACGGTGTATTTTACACCGGATGAGTACGCAAAATTTCAGAGTAGTATGCTGGACGGTGTAGTAGTTGGGATTGGCATCTCTGCCATAGCATCGGAACAGGGGTTTTTAATCATGGATGTCTACGAAGCCTCTCCCGCAAAAGAACTGGGATTGCTGCCGGGTGATATCATCACAGCGGTCGATCAAACGTCGGTGGCAGGAATGTCCTCGGATGAAATTGTGTCGATTCTCACGGGAAAAGAGGGGACAAGTGTTCGTATTTCGGTTTTGCATGAAAATGGGACAAGCGAAACCCACAACACAATACGGCGCAAAGTAGAGATTCCACAAACGACATCTAAAATGCTGGATGGCGGGGTGGGTTTGATCACCTGTAACGCATTCGGCGCGGAAACAGCGGGACATTTTGCAGAAGCGACAAAAAAACATCCGGAAGCCAATGTATGGATGATTGATTTAAGAGGAAATCCGGGTGGAGATGTGGATGCAGCAGCGAACGCATTGGGCTCTTTCTTTGGGAAAAATCGGATGTTTTATTTAAGAGATAAAAGTGGATCATTGTTCTATACCGATTCGAATCAGGAAAAAAACACACTTTCGCCTATGATCGTTTTAACAGGTGAGTGGACGGCCAGTGCTTCCGAATTATTTTCCGGTGTATCGCGTGATCTGAACGGCGGTATTCTGATTGGGAATCGTACTTACGGTAAAGGTGTGGCACAGTATGTATTCGATAAAAACACAAAACCCGACTATTTTGCAAATGGTGATGGACTGAAAATCACTGCGGCGCAGTATTTGACAACGGCGGGTAATATGGCAAATAAAATCGGAATTATTCCGCATCTGATGTTGGATGAAAAACAGGCAGATGAAGTTGCCATGTTACTCACGGCAGATGAGCCGAAAGATTCTTACAACGGCTATTTGCGTATGGATTTGGGCGGCTGGCGTTGGTATATCAATATAGAGAAAGCCCTTGCGGATGAAGCCGACTTTACACTTTTGTTGGAGGCTTTGCCACCGGATAGCGATATCTATCAAGGTAAGGCAATGCAGTGGCTGCCCGTGACAGTGGGTGATCTTGTAAAAACGTATTCTCTACAGTCTTATACGCCACGTACCTTTCCGGATGGGGATCTTGAGAGTAATACATTGCGTACCTACGCTTTGGTAGATGGTTATGAAGATGGAATGTTCCATCCCGAGCGTTCCATGAGCCGTGCGGAATTGTGTTCCTTACTCACCCATGCGCTGAAACTACCTGTACCGAAGAGTGCAGCAGGGTTTTCCGATGTAGATGCTTCCGCATGGTACGCACAATATGTGAATGCCGCCTGTGCGTCCGGACTGATGACTGGAACAGGGAACGGTCATTTCGATCCAAACGCAACTGTAAACCATGAGCAGCTGATTACCGTGATGGGACGGGTAGGCGTACAGCTCAACGCATTTTTGGGCATGGAAAAAGCACCCGCAGATCATACCGGCCTCACTGCATATAGTGATTGGGCAAAACCGTGGGTTTGGCTTTTGGGCGAAAGCCAAGTCGATGATTTGAATTATCGCATCAATCTTCTGTATGACGAGCCAATGAAATTGGTTCCAAGCGAAGCGGCAGATCGTGGGGAGGTCGCGGTGCTTCTCTATCAGCTCCTCACTTATATCAATATTCTTCCGAAATAGCAGGGAGACAGAAAGAATCGGAGCATCAACAGAAAGCGGTTGATGCTCCGATTTTGTAGTTGTACGATGTTAGGATATCATATGCACATTCAGATGCGGATAGGTCATATCAATCCCGTTTTCGTCAAAGGCAAGTTTGATTTGTTCCATGATATCGAATTGGAGATCATAATAATCCTCATTGTTAGACCAGACACGCACAGCGTATTCAATGGCGTGATCGCCGTAGGATAGCACGCGGACGAAGGGTTCAGGTACAGAGAGTGCCTTGGGATGCGAGGAAAGAAGGGTCATGATGACGGACTTGACTTGTTCAATGGGCGCGTCATAGGAGGCGGTGATATTGATTTCAATGCGGCGCGTTTTTTCAGTGGTGTAGTTGATGACCTGTTTGGCCGTGATATTGCTGTTTGGGATGACGACACGGCGGTTATCGACGGTGTTGAGTTTGGTATAAACCATGCCGATTTCTATGATTTCACCGGTAATGCCGGCAATTTCAACCAAGTCACCGACCACAAAAGGTTTGGTCAAAATCAGCGTAATGCCGCTGGCGAGATTGGAGAGACTGCCTTGGATCGAAAGGGAAATCGCAAGACCGGCGATACTGAGTACTGCAACGAGAGAGGTCGCATCAATTCCGAATGCTCCGGCGACGATCATGACCGTGATAAACCAGAGCAAAATTTTAAGACAGGAGCGGAGGAAGGCGTGCAGATTTTTTTCAATACGAGAGCGATCGAGAATACGATCCATGGCTTTGATCAATACACTTTTGACAATCAGACAGATCACGAGTAATAAAGCGGCAGTGAGAATGACTTTTGAAATGGATATAAAGTCCATATGTTGAAAAATAGAGAATGTTTTTTTGACTTCATCGGTGAGTTCTGTGGTTGTTTCCGGATTAAGTGCAGAGGGCAAGCTCATAAGTAACATCCTTTCCCAAAATTTGCCTTGTGGATGCAGATAACAAAACGCGGGCAAAGTGTTGCCACTTTGCCCGCATCTGAATCAATGAAATTATTGCATTGTCTCACTGACAACGCCGGAGCCGACGGTACGACCGCCTTCACGGATTGCGAAACGCAGACCCTTTTCGATTGCGATTGGGGTGATGAGTTCGACTTTAATCTCGACGTTATCGCCGGGCATACACATCTCGACACCTTCCGGCAGATCAATGACGCCGGTTACGTCGGTGGTACGGAAGTAGAACTGAGGACGATAGTTGTTAAAGAAAGGAGTATGACGGCCGCCTTCCTCTTTGGAGAGGACATAGACCTGACCGACAAACTTAGTCAGAGGATGAATGGAACCGGGTTTCGCCAGAACCTGACCTCTCTGAATTTCCTTTTTCTCAACGCCACGAAGAAGTGCGCCGATATTATCGCCTGCTTCTGCATAGTCGAGGAGTTTACGGAACATTTCAATGCCGGTGACGACAGACTTCTTTGCTTCTTCAGCCAAGCCAACGATCTCAATAGGCTCGCCCATTTTGATCTGTCCACGCTCAACACGACCGGTTGCAACAGTACCACGACCTGTGATTGTGAAGACGTCTTCGACAGGCATCAGGAAAGGCATATCAGCTTTACGATCAGGTGTTGGGACATAGGTATCAACAGCGTCCATAAGCTCTTGAATGCAAGCATACTCAGGTGCTGTGATATCCTTGGACTCGGAAGCGAGGGCGTTCAGAGCGGAACCCTTGATGACAGGGATGTCATCGCCGGGATAGTCGTACTTAGAAAGAAGTTCACGCACTTCCATCTCGACAAGCTCCAAAAGCTCTTCATCGTCCAGCTGGTCAACTTTGTTCAAGAAAACGACGATAGCAGGGACACCGACCTGACGTGCAAGCAGGATATGCTCACGGGTCTGAGCCATAGGGCCATCGGAAGCGGCGATGACGAGGATAGCGCCATCCATCTGCGCTGCACCGGTGATCATGTTCTTAATATAGTCGGCATGTCCCGGGCAGTCGACGTGTGCGTAGTGACGAGCTGCAGTCTGGTATTCCACGTGGGAAGTGTTGATGGTAATGCCGCGCTCTCTCTCTTCGGGAGCTTTGTCGATGCTGGCATAATCTTCAAATTCTGCCATGCCTTGCAGTGCAAGGAATTTGGTGATGGCAGCGGTCAGCGTGGTTTTACCATGGTCAACGTGACCAACGGTGCCAATGTTAACGTGAGGTTTGGTTCTTTCAAACTTTTGCTTGGCCATGATTGAGAATCCTCCTTAAAATATGAAGTGGTGAAAGGTAGCGGGATTTATGGGTAACGAAACGCAGTTAAGCCTCGGGTGCGTTACGGATTGCGATGATTTTTTCCGTAATGGACTTGGGCATTTCCACATAATGGCTGGGTTCCATTGAGTATTGTCCACGTCCCTGTGTACGGCTACGCAGATCGGTTGCATAACCAAACATTTCGGAAAGTGGGACAAAGGCATCAATTTGCTGTGCGCCTGCGCGGGCTTCCATACCTTGGATCTGACCGCGACGGGAGTTGAGATCTCCGATGACATCACCCATATAGTCCTCGGGGACAGTGGCACAGACTTTCATAATCGGCTCTTGGAGGATAGGACCTGCCTTACGGCAAGCTTCCTTGAACGCCATAGAACCGGCGATTTTAAACGCCATCTCAGAGGAGTCAACTTCATGATAGGAACCATCATAAAGCGTAACTTTGACATCGACGACGGGATATCCGGCCAAAATACCGGCTGCCATGGCACCCTTGATACCGGCATCAACAGCAGGAATATATTCTTTCGGAATAGAACCGCCCACGATACCGTTGATGAACTCGTAGCCCTTACCGGACTCGTTTGGTTCCAAACGGATTTTAACGTGACCGTATTGACCTTTACCACC
>JAVVSI010000047.1:0-7687 GCA_036654315.1 Evtepia sp.
ATCGAGCTGGATCCCGCTGCGGCACAACTTGCCGTGCAAAACATTTCTGACAACGCACTCACTGCTCAAATTATTTGCGGCGATCTGCGGGAACGCACATATATCCCCTCCGATAGCATGCAACTCGTGATTTCAAATCCACCCTACTTCCGACAAGGTTCCGGAAAATCGGGCGGAAGCTTCCGTATGGATATGACTTGTTCCGTCGAGGCTCTCTGTGGGACAGCTTCCCGTATCCTGCGGAGCGGCGGACGCTTTGCCGTTGTGTTTCGTGCGGAACGGCTTGCGGACTTGATCTGTGCTATGCGTAGCGTGAACATCGAACCGAAACGCCTGCAATTTCTTGCACACCCGCAAAAAATGCCTTATGGCGTATTGCTGGAAGGCGTAAAACATGGCGGAGTTGGTCTCGACCTATTATACTAAGTCAATACAACAGAAGGAGAAGCTACTATGTCCGGAATTCTATATCTCGTTGCAACTCCAATCGGGAATTTAGGCGATTTTTCTCCGCGTGCTGCCGAAACACTCGAAACGGTAGATTTTATCGCGGCGGAGGATACCCGTGTCAGCGTCAAACTCTTAAACCATCTGGGAATCAAAAAACAAATGATCCCCTATCACCGACACAATGTCGAAACAGGTGGGACACAAATCCTGGATCGTATCTTATCCGGCGAAAGTTGCGCACTCATCACCGATGCCGGTATGCCCGCAATCAGTGACCCCGGTGAACAATTGGTGACACTTTGTGCAACACATGACATTCGAGTGATTCCAATTCCGGGTGCCTGTGCTTTTGTCAGCGCACTCGCCGTATCGGGACTTCCTACCGGTCGTTTCACATTCGAGGGATTTCTTGCCATGAACAAGAAAAATCGGCGTGTCCATCTTGCGTCCCTGCGCACGGAAACACGTACCATGATTTTTCACGAAGCACCCCACAAGCTACTCTCTACACTCTGTGATTTGCGGGATACCTTCGGTGCGGATCGACAGATCAGTCTCTGTCGTGAACTCACCAAAATTCACGAGGAAATTATACGAACTTGTTTGGGGGACGCTGTCACCTTTTACGAGACCAATCCACCGCGTGGTGAATTTGTGCTGGTGGTAGCGGGGGCAAGTGAATCCGATGCGCCCGCTCCGACCGCCGACGAGGGTCTCCTACGAATACAAGCACTTTGTGCCGACGGCAGTTCCTTACGCGATGCCGTCAGACGCGTCTCCGATGAATTGGGTTTGCCGCGTAATGTGCTGTACGATCTCGCACTCCACAGCGATACCGACGACTAACACTTGCCAAATACAAGCCGTACGGCAAACGCAGCCGCGATAAAACCCGCAATATCCGCACATAATGCGGCTGGGATCGCATAACGCGTTTTTTGAATGCCTGCCGCACCGAAATAAACTGCAATTGTGTAAAAAGTCGTTTCCGTTGATCCGAGCATCACAGCCGCCGTTCGCCCAATATAGGAATCCGCACCGTAGGTCGAGATCAGCTCTGCCCCCGCACCCAATGCCGCACTGCCACTGATCGGCCGAACCAGCATCAAGCCTACCGTCTCCGGTGGGATGCCCAAAAGCGTCAGGAGCGGTTCCAAGACCTGTGCCGCCATATCCAATACACCGGACGCGCGCAGCATATACACCGCCGTCAGCAGTCCCACAAGCGCAGGCAAGATGCGGATCAGGATCGTCAAGCCCTCACCTGCCCCATGTATCAGTGCGTCATATACATCCACACGATGAAACATACCGTAGAGCGCGACGCCCGCAATGACAAGCGGTATCACAAGTGAAAAGGCATATTCCACCTCAATCCCTCCAAATCTTTGCACAAATCTTTGCCGCCGTAATCCCCACCACAACCGAAATTCCAGAAGCAAGCCACACCGCCGGTAAAAGATCAAATGGCGTCGTACAACCTGCGGCAAGACGTACCCCGGCAACCGTCGTCGGAATCAACTGAATGGATGCCGTATTGCACACGACCAACATACACAAGCTGTCCCCCGCTACCCCCGGTGTCTTTTTGCTCATCTGCCGCGCCGCTTCCAAACCCAAAGGAGTGGCGGCATTCCCAAGTCCCAATAAATTCGCCGATACATTCGCCGCGATCGGATCCATGACCCTGCGATCGTTTGCAAAGTCGGGAAACAACTGCCGTAAAATCGGTTGCAATAAATGCGCCAGCTTTTCCGACAAGCCAGACCGCCGCATAATCTCCATCACGCCCATCCACAAACACAATACCCCCGCCATGGATAAAATCAGCTCAACTGCCGCGCCCGCACCTGCCATCGCCGCTGTCGCCAAAAGTTCCCCCTTTCCACCAATACTCCCGTAAATAACCGAGACAACCACCATCCCTGTCCATATCCATGACATCGCCATACAACTCACGCTCCCCAATTCTTCTGCCTACCCTATGCCTTTCGGTCACATATCATGCCACAAAAGTCATTTTAGCCTCGTTTTTGATGCGAAAAATCGGTCGAATTTTGTCGCGTGGGAGTTTTTGACTGTTTTCTTCTTAAATTTCCAATTTTCGATTGACAATTTCATACTTTCTGTTATAATTATGTCATTCAAATCGTTTTTTGGCATTAACTGTAAGGCCATCAAACCTTGTACTATTTGAAATCGAAAGGATGTCTTTTATTATGAAATCAACCGGTATCGTACGTAGAGTGGACGAACTTGGACGCATCGTGCTTCCCATTGAATTGCGCCGTACTTTAAACATCGCAGAAAAGGACTCGCTTGAAATTTATGTGGATGGACCAGCTATTGTATTAAAGAAGTATCAACCCGCCTGTATCTTCTGCGATAGCGCAAAAGATGTTGTCAACTTTAAAGGGAAAATCATCTGCACGCACTGCATGCAGGAACTCATGGCACAATAAATCAACCCTAAGCTTAAAAGTCTCCTTGATTTCGTCAAGGGGACTTTTCTTTTTGTTTTTTGGGCAAACAAGTATTCACGTTTGATAGGAAAATATCCAAGCAGGAAATATAATACATATTACAAAATATTGAATAATAAGGAAGTGCTTTCGTCAAAGTGACTTAAAATAAAAAATCCACAGTTCAGCTTTTTTTGAAAAAAATCCTGTACGGCTTTCTTTCGCCCCCCGCTTGTGCTAAACTACAAAAAACAGATGCAAGGAGAAAGAACTATGACAGGTGAGGAAGAACTGCAAACACTAGCCGGCATCGGGTCTGCAAAATCCGCTGCACTTGCGAGACTGGGTTTGCATCAACTGGATGAATTATTGCGTTATTTCCCGCGCGACTATGAAGATCGCAATTTCAAACCTTCTATTGCCGCTGCGGAACAGGATATGCCCATTTGTATTGCTGCAACGGTAACAGAGGCCTTTCGAAGCTCTGTCACACGCAGCGGTACGGAACTTGTAAAAGGGAAAATCGCGGATGCGTCTGCGCAAATTTCCGTGGTTTTTTTCCACTCTCCTTACGTCAAGGCGCATTTGCGTCTTGGTGGTGCATACGCTTTTTATGGCCGACTTTCAAACGGGCAACTCATTAACCCGGAATTTGAGCCGTTTGGAGAAAACCAAATATCCGGCGGTATTTTGCCCATCTATCCCTTAACTGCCGGCATTTCAAACCGCTTTTTAATGCATCTGACCAGGCAAGCCCTCGACTGCGATGCAACAAAAATAGAAATTTTGCCGCCTTCTGTTTTGCAAAAATATGAACTCGCCCAAATTGAATTTTCCTATCGTTCCATTCACTTCCCCCCCTCTGAGGAAGCACTGGGACGCGCGCGGCGGCGGTTGATGTTTGAGGAAGTTTTTTGTCTGATGCTTGGCCTCTCTCTTTTGCGTACAAGGCGAAGCACAGAGGGTGCGATTGCTTTTGAAAAACGTGATCTATCTTCCTTTTTCAAAACACTTCCCTTTTCTCTCACCACCGGGCAGGCACGTTCCGTGGCGGAATCTGCCGCCGATTTGGGACGTACCATCCCCATGAATCGACTCTTACAGGGCGATGTCGGTGCCGGTAAAACCGTCGTTGCAGCCGCCTGCGCATGGCTGGCATGGCAAAACGGCTGTCAATCCGCGCTCATGGCACCAACGGAACTTTTGGCAAACCAGCACCTACAAACCATGAACACACTCCTCCAACAAACCGGAATGCACATAGGACTTCTGACCGGTTCTATGACCGCTACCGAAAAACGAAACCTGCGTACCGCACTTGCCGCCGGTGAGATTGACCTTTTAATCGGTACGCACGCACTCTTAACCGAAGAGGTCACCTTTTCGCGTTTGGCACTTGTGATCACGGATGAACAACACAGATTCGGCGTATCACAGCGTGCCGCGCTCTCTGCCAAAGCCGGATCAACTTTACGTCCCCATGTACTCGTTATGTCCGCAACGCCTATACCGCGCACGCTCGCGCTCCTGATTTACGGCGATCTCGAAGTCTCCGTGATTGATACTTTGCCGCCCGGCCGTACACCGGTTGAAACTTTTGTGGTCGGAGAGGACAAACGAATACGGCTTTATGGCTTTATCCGTAAAAAAGTCAAGGAGGGAAGGCAGGTTTATCTTGTCTGTCCCGCTGTCGAGGATAGCCTTGGCATGAAAGCCGCCGCCGCCTATGGGAAAGAATTGCAGACGAAAATTTTCCCCGATCTGCGTACCGAGGTCTTACATGGAAAAATGAAACCCAAAGACAAAGAGCGTATCATGGCGGCTTTCGTTGGAGGGGAGATCGACATTCTGGTTGCAACAACGGTGATCGAAGTCGGTGTCGATGTCCCCAATGCCGCCCTGATGGTCATTGAGAACGCCGACCGTTTTGGCTTATCCCAGCTTCATCAATTGCGCGGACGTGTTGGACGGGGTACATACGCCTCCACCTGCGTTCTCGTCACCTCCAACCGCAACCCGCAGACCATGGAACGCCTACGCGCCTTGGCATCTACAACGGACGGATTCAAAATCGCAGAAGAAGATTTACGCCTACGCGGCCCCGGTGACTTTTTTGGCGAACGTCAACACGGTCTGCCACCTCTGAAACTCACCAATCTTGCCGTTGATCTTCGTATTTTACACGAGGCACAAACTGCTGCCCGCGATTTACTGGCCGTAGATCCCGAGTTGCGGGAATCACCCGCACTACGAGAACGAATTCTACGTCTGTTTGATGGTAATGCCGCCATGTTTCAGTAAGCGACCGGCGGCCTTTATGGCAGTCACAGGACAAAAAATAAAAAAATTTGCAAAAACACTTGAAATTTGCGACGAAAACAGTCATAATAAACTTTAGCACTCAAATCGTTTGAGTGCTAAATTCTAAGTTTTATGGAGGCACCAACGTGGAAAAGAAGCAATTTAAAGCAGAGTCCCAACGACTCATGGACTTGATGATCAATTCCATTTACACACATAAGGAAATTTTTTTGCGTGAACTGATCTCGAATGCCAGCGACGCCGTGGACAAGCTCGCCTATCGCGCACTCACAGATGATAAAGTCGGGATCAACCGCGACGAGTTCAAAATCGTGATCAGCGCAGACCCCAACGCACGCACAATTACAGTGACCGACAACGGTATCGGTATGACACGCGAGGATATGGAAAATAACCTCGGTACCATCGCAAAAAGCGGTTCTCTCCAATTTAAAAAAGACATGGAAAAAGCCGACGACTCCGAAATTGATATTATCGGTCAATTCGGTGTTGGTTTTTATTCTGCCTTTATGGTCGCGGATCATGTCTCTGTGATTTCCAAAGCCTACGGCAGTGACGAAGCCTGGGAGTGGGCTTCCGAAGGTGTAGACGGCTACACCTTGGAGCCATCCGAAAAAACGGATGTCGGTACCACGATCGTTATGAGCCTGAAAGCAGACGCAGAGGACGAGGATTATTCCACCTATGCCGATCCAATCACCCTCTCCGGTTTGGTTCGTAAATACTCCGACTATATTCGTTATCCTGTCCGTATGGAAATGGAACATTCCAAGCCAAAGCCAAAACCGGAAGATGCACCCGAGGATTACAAAACGGAGTATGAAACTGTCAAGGAATGGGAGACCATCAACTCGATGATTCCCCTTTGGCAAAGAGCAAAATCCGACGTCACGGAAGAGGAATACAACAGCTTTTACAAGGAAAAATTCGGTGACTGGGAAGACCCGATCTTGACTGCGCACATCGCCGCCGAAGGTGTTTTGGAGTACAAATCCATCTTCTATATCCCAAGCCACGCACCCATGGATTACTACAGCTCCGACTATCAAAAAGGCTTACAGCTCTATTCTTCCGGCGTTCTCATCATGGAAAATTGCGCGGATCTTCTGCCGGATTATTTCAGTTTTGTACGCGGAATTGTGGATTCACCCGATGTATCACTCAACATTTCCCGCGAAGTCCTCCAACATGACCGTCAACTGAAAATCATCGCGTCTAATTTAGAAAAGAAGATCAAAAGCGAACTATTGAAGCTGCAAAAGGACAATCGCGAAAAATACGAAACGTTCTGGGATGCCTTTGGAATGCAGTTGAAATACGGCGTTTTGGGCGCGTATGGTGCGAATAAGGACAAAATCAAAGAATTGCTTTTGTTCCGTTCCTCCAAAGAGGACAAGTTCACAACACTCAGCGAATACAAAGACAGAATGCCCGAATCTCAAACATTTATCTACTACGTCTGCGCGGAAAGTACCGAAAAAGCAAAGAATATGCCTCAGGCAGAACGCATTTTGGATGCCGGTTTCGAGGTCCTGTATCTCGTGAACGACGAGGACGAAATGATGATCCAAATGCTGGACGAGGGCGGCGATCCCAAGTTCAAATCCGTCAACGCCGAGGATGCCCTCCCCATCACCGACGAGGACAAGGCAAAAGCAGAACAAGCCGAAACTGAACACAAAGACGTGCTTGATTTTGTCAAAGAAACCTTGGGTGATAAAATCAAGCTGGCACGTATCTCCAAGATTCTGAAAACCGGTTCGGTCTGTTTGAATACCGATGGGCCTGTGAGCATTGAAATGGAGAAGTATTTTAAAAAGATGCGTTCCGGTTTCCCGATGCAGGCGGAACGTGTACTCGAATTGAATCCCGATTCGGAAGCCTTCGCCGCCTTGTGCCGTGCCGTCGAAGCCGACAAGGAGACTGCCGCAAACTACGTCGAACTGCTTTACAATCAAGCCCTCCTCATCTCCGACCTCCCCCTCCCCGACCCCGCACGCTATACCGAACTCGTTTGCTCCCTTATGAAATAAACCAAACGCGATTCAAGAAAATTCAAATAGCTACCTTAAAACCCCCACTTGTCAAGACGAGTGGGGGTTTTAAGCTTATCTCGGGACGAACTCAATTTTAATATTCATATCCATTCCGGCCGCGAGACGTTTGAGCAATTTCAAAGATGGGTTTGCATTACCATTTTCTAATTTACTAATATCAGCTCGATGAATTCCGGTTTGATCCGCGAGTTGCTGTTGGGATAAATTCTTTTTTTTGCGCGCATCAATCAAAGCGCGGATCAGCTGAAATTCCGGTTCCAACGCGTCATATTCTCGTTTCACATTGGGGTTAGCGAGGTGTTCTTGCTTCAATTCTGCAAGTCTCATACAAGTGACTTCCTTTCGACTAAGGAATTGATTCACAGGAATACTTCCATCTGTCCTAGTATCAACATC
>JAVVSI010000048.1:0-3493 GCA_036654315.1 Evtepia sp.
CCTTGTTTGGCACTGGCCATACAGGCCGCAAAAACGGGTGGAACCGCTCCGGTGGTTTTAAATGGTGCAAATGAGATTGCAGTCACACGTTTTTTAAAAGGGGACATTGGATTTATGGATATTCCACGCCTCGTTGCGCATACACTGAAACGAATGCCCGTCATAGCAAACCCGACTTTAGCGGACATTCACAGTGCAGATCTGGAAGCACGAGAAATAGCTGCGTCGAAATCGGCGATATGAGGTGACATTTTTGCTCTATATTATCATTGCAATTCTGATGTTTGGTGTATTGATTGCCATACACGAGTGGGGGCATTTTGCTGCCGCGAAACTCCTTGGCGTCAAAGTCAATGAGTTTGCCATTGGAATGGGACCAAAGCTTCTCTCCAAACAAAAAGGAGAAACACTCTATTCACTGCGTGCCTTCCCGATTGGTGGTTATTGTGCCATGGAGGGCGAGGAGGAAGAGACAGAATCGGAGGGATCGTTTTCCTCCAAGCCTGTTTGGAAGAAGCTCATTATATTAGTTGCAGGCTCTGCCATGAACTATATCATTGGGTTTGTGATTCTGTTATTTTTATTTGCGCAAGCGACATCGTTTGTTGTTCCGGTGATTTCCGGTTTCATGGATGGGTTTCCGAGTGAAAGCGAAGCGCAACTGATGCAGGGAGATCGTATTCTCTCCGTGAACGGACATAAGATCTCCATTTATGCCGATTTGGGTCAATACATGGCTCCCGATGCGAACGGCGAAATGGATTTACTGATTGAGCGCGATGGAGAGACATTGACGCGGAACAATTTCAAACTGGAAGCACAGGAGTACGTGGTAGATGGTAAGATACAGAAAAAGTACGGCCTGATTTTCCAAAAAGAGATGGCAACCCCACTGGATACGTTAAAGCAGAGTTGGGACACTTCGCTGTATTTTGCCCGCTCTGTCTGGTCCGGTCTTGCGATGCTTGTGCGTGGGGAAGCGAAAATGAGTGATCTTTCGGGACCAATTGGTATCGTTTCGATCATTGGTCAAACGGGATCTCAGGCAGAAACAACCGAAAGTGGAATGTATCAAATATTTTATCTCATTGCATTGATCGCTGTCAACTTAGCAATCATGAATTTATTGCCGATCCCGGCTTTGGATGGAGGCCGTATCTTTTTCATTTTAATTGGATCTCTGTTCCATTTGGTGACAAGGAAACGCTTGGATCCCAAGTATGAAGGATACGTTCACTCGATTGGATTTGTGTTATTGCTTTTGCTGATGTTGGCAGTTACATTCCAAGATGTGATTAAATTGGTGAAATTATGACAAAACAAATTCAAGTCGGAACAGTTGCAATCGGTGGTGGCGCGGCAGTTTCCATTCAGTCCATGACGAATACGGATTTATGCGATATAGACGCGACACGTTTGCAAATCAAGCAGTTGGCAGCAGCGGGCTGTGACATTGTCCGCCTTGCCATTCCCAATATGGCGGCGGCGAAGGCAGTTGGAAAACTGAAAGAAGATTGTCCACTTCCACTGGTAGCGGATATCCATTTTGATTATCGTCTTGCCTTGGAAGTGATTGCAGCGGGTGTCGATAAAGTACGGATCAATCCCGGGAATATTGGGGATGCACAGCGTGTGAAAGCGGTTGCACAGGCCTGTAGTTTGCAGGGTATTCCCATTCGAATCGGGGTGAATGGCGGTTCGCTGGAAAAAAATCTATTGGCGCAGTATGGTGGTGTGACGGCCGAGGCGATGGTTGCATCCGCCCTTGGTCATATTGCGCTTTTGAATCGCTATGATTTTGATGATATCTGTGTTTCGCTCAAATCGTCCAATGTCCGAACGACGATGGCGGCCTATCGGCTGATGTCGGAACGCACGGATTATCCCTTGCATCTTGGCGTGACGGAGGCGGGTACTATACATATGGGAACGATGAAATCCGCAATCGGAATCGGCGGCTTGCTTGCGTTTGGCATAGGGGATACGATACGCGTGACCTTGACTGCCGATCCTGTGGAAGAGATTTATGTAGCGCGGGATATTTTGAAGGCAGTGGGTTTGCGCCGTGAGGGGCCGGAACTGATTGCCTGCCCCACTTGTGGACGCACAAAAATCGACTTAATTCCCTTAGCACAGGAGGTTGAAAAACGACTCAAAGAGATCAAAAAACCGATTACGGTTGCTGTTATGGGTTGTGTTGTGAATGGTCCCGGGGAGGCTTCCGCCGCAGATGTTGGGATTGCGGGGGGGGACGGCGTTGGGATTTTGTTCCGAAAGGGAGAGATCGTCAAACGCGTCCCACAAGAGGAGCTGCTCAACGAGCTGATGCAGCTCATTGACACGATAAACTAAAACAACACTATGATCAAAAACCGGAAAGGATGGAACATGGAAAAAATTCCGTTTTTAAAAATGTTCTCTGCCTGTTCCTCCGCCTTGCAGAAATACGTTGCAGATTGGATGATTGATACAGCTGTGATTGATGCATCGAATCGGCAACTTGAAGTCAACATACAGTGTCTCGTCCAGCCGGACGAGACGCTTTTGACATCTGTACGAAGAGAAATTGCGGAGATATATCAGCTCAATCAAGTGGCGATTTTGTATGTCATAATGGACGCGCCACTGCCCAATGAACCGGCCTTGCCTGAGGAGCCGTCAGCCTGCGAGGAAACAAGCAAGGAAGCAGAAACGCAGGATATATTTCAGCAGACGGAAGAACTGCGGCGCGTGGCGATGCAAAAGGGGATATCACATGGTGCAAAAAAGGCGCGTATTTATGGGACACGGGCGATCAAAAAGAAGCCGATTCCGATTCACGACTTAGATTTGGATATGGGAACTGTCGTTGTGGAAGGTGATGTATTTTTCATTGAGCATCGGGAGATGAAAAAGCGCGGGGCATGGCTGATTTCTTTTGATGTAACGGATTACACCGGCTCAATTCGCATCAAAAAGTTTATGCAGGGAGAGGAGGGAGTTCCGATTGCACAGCAGGTCAAAAAGGGACAGAGACTGCTGATACAGGGGCGGCTGAACCTAGACCGTTATGATAATGACATGGTTTTGGAACCGCTTATCATCCAAACGACAGAGAAACCCAAAAAGCCGGATAACGCGGCAGAAAAGCGGGTTGAATTACACGTACATACGAAGATGTCCACGATGGATGCCTTAGATGATGCCAAGAGTTTGGTATCACGCGCCATTGAGTGGGGGCATCCTGCGATTGCCATTACAGATCATGGTGTGGCACAGTCGTTTCCGGATGCTTGGAACGCATCGAAAGAGAAAATCAAGATTTTATTTGGTGTTGAGGCATATTTCATCAATAACGTGGATGAAAAACGAACCGTACACGGTACAATGGATGCTGAATTGAAGGCACCCATCGTGGCCTTTGACCTTGAAACGACGGGACTGAGTAAACAGAGCGATCTGATCACTGAGATTGGTGCAGTGATTTTAAGGGATGGAGCGGTAGCGGAACGCT
>JAVVSI010000048.1:3503-7667 GCA_036654315.1 Evtepia sp.
TTCCAAACTTTTGTCAATCCGGGCAGACCCCTAAGCGGGGAGATTATCGCCTTGACCGGGATCACGGATGAAATGCTACGCGATGCGCCAAGTCAGGCGGAGGCAATTCGTGCATTTTTAGACTTTGCCGGAGATATGCCGCTGGCGGCGCATAATGCAGAGTTTGATATTGGATTTTTAAGAGAGGGATGTCTGCGGTATGGGATTCCGTTTGCACCGACCTCAATTGATACCCTGTCTTTGTCCCAGAGTCTTTTGCCTGATCTTGGAAAACATAAATTAAATTTGGTGGCGAAACATCTTGGACTGCCCGATTTTCAGCATCACCGCGCGACGGATGATGCCGCCACAGTTGCCTATATGCTGATTCCATTCATACAAATGTTGGGGGATCAAGGGGTGCAAAGAATTGGGCAAATCAATCCTGCAATGGAGCGAAACAATACACTTGGAAAAGCAAAACGAAAACCCCGACATCTGATTGTTTTGGTCAAGAATAAAGTTGGCCTTCGGAATCTGTACAAGCTGATTTCGCTGTCTCACCTGGAATTTTTCAAACGGTTTCCGATTATGCCAAAAAGCGTCATCAATGAAAACCGCGAGGGGCTGATTATAGGCTCCGCCTGTGAGGCGGGCGAACTATATCAGGCAGTGATGCGCGGGAGAGACTGGGAGGAGCTTTTGCGGATTGCGAGCTGGTATGATTTTTTAGAGATTCAACCCTTGAGCAATAACGCCTTTATGCTACGCCCGGATAAAAACGGGAAAACATTGGCAAAGGATGCGACACAGATCCAAGATTGGAACCGTACGATTGTAGCATTGGGTGATGCCTTGGGAAAACCGGTTTGCGCGACGGGTGATGTTCACTTTGTGGATCCCGAGGAAGAGATCTACCGCAGTATTTTATTGGATACCAAGGGCTTTGATGATGCAGATGCACCGAACCCGCTCTATTTTCGCACGACGGAGGAAATGTTACAAGAGTTTTCCTATCTGGGGGAAGAGACGGCTTATCGTGTGGTTGTGACCAATACGCGTCTTGTTGCGGATTGGTGTGATACCGTAAAACCCTTACCGGATGGTTTATTCACACCCAAGCTGGAAAATTCCGCACAGGAGTTAGAGACGCTGGTGAATGATAAGATGCATGCGCTCTATGGGGACGAGCCGCCGGAATTGATTACCACGCGCGTGAATACAGAGTTAAAGGATATCATCGGCTGTCAGTACGACGTGATTTATATGTCCGCACAAAAATTGGTAGAGGATTCTCTAAAACACGGATATTTGGTGGGATCGCGTGGATCGGTTGGCTCATCGCTGGTAGCGTATATGTCCGGGATCACGGAGGTAAACTCACTGCCGCCTCATTACCGCTGTCCCAAGTGTAAGCACTCCGATTTTGAATCGGGGGAGGGATATGGCTGTGGTGCGGATATGCCTGCTGCGAATTGTCCGCTCTGTGGAACGCCGTATCAAAAAGATGGATTCAACATTCCGTTTGAGACATTTCTTGGATTCGGCGGTGATAAAGTGCCTGATATTGACCTCAACTTCTCGGGGGAATATCAAGCGAATGCGCATCGCTACACCTTTGAGCTGTTTGGGGCAAATCATGTCTTTCGGGCGGGAACCATTGGAACGGTTGCGGAGAAAACCGCATTTGGTTATGTCAAAAAATATCTTGCCGCACGCGGGATGCAGGTGACCAAGGCGGAGGAAAACCGTCTGGCACAGGGTTGTACCGGTGTGAAACGTACCACAGGACAGCATCCGGGTGGCATGGTTGTGGTACCACAGGACAAGGAAATTTACGATTTCTGTCCGGTGCAGCGTCCCGCAGATGATACGGGTACAGATATTATCACAACGCACTTTGAATATCATTCCATGGAGTCGAATTTATTAAAATTGGATATTTTGGGGCATGATGATCCCTCTATGATTCGTATGCTGGAGGATTTGACCGGAGTGAATGCGCGTGAAATTTCCTTAGATGATCCGGATACCATGAGCCTGTTCACTTCATCGGAAAAGCTGGGATTTACGGACGATCCGATTTTGGGTCCCACAGGTGCGGTGGCGATTCCGGAATTTGGTACTTCATTTGTGCGTGGGATGCTGGAGGACACACAGCCGGATCAATTCGATACACTGGTACGTCTATCCGGATTTTCACATGGAACGGATGTATGGCTTGGCAATGCCCGCGATTTGATTGTGTCGGGAACGGCTACGGTCAATCAGGCCATTGGCTGTCGAGATGATATTATGATTTATCTGATTGCGCAGGGTTTAGAGGAAAAACGCGCATTTAAAATCATGGAAGCGGTTCGAAAAGGGAAAGGCCTGCCGGAAGGTGCAGAAAAAGAGATGAAAGATCACGGTGTACCGACTTGGTATATCGAATCGTGTAAAAAGATTGCCTATCTGTTTCCAAAAGCGCACGCCGTTGCTTATGTTATGATGGCGTTTCGGATTGCATGGTTTAAGGTTCATGAACCCTTGGCGTTTTATGCGACCTACTTTACGATTCGAGCCAAAGCCTTCGATCATTCGTTTATGTGCCGTGGTATGGATATATTGCGCCGAAAAATGAACGAAATTCGTGCGAAAGAGAAAGAAGCTTCGGCAGTAGAGCTTGATATGTTGGTGACGATGGAAGTCTGTTATGAGTTTTATCTACGCGGATATTCCTTTGAAACAATCGACCTGTATCATTCCGATGCAACGATTTTTGAACTGAAGCCGAACGGTCTGTTGCCGCCCTTTATCTCCATCCCGGGTCTTGGTGAAACTGCAGCGCAGTCGTTGGCAGAGAACCGAAAGGGGAAGAAGTTCATTTCGGAAGAGGAGTTATTTGCCGCCTGTCCGAAACTCTCCAAAACGCATATCGAACAATTGCGCGCAAGTGGTGCGTTGGCCGGTATGCCGGAAACCAGCCAGATGTCCCTGTTTTGAGCAGAAAAAAGCCCTCTATCGTGGTCGATAGAGGGCTTTTTGTAAGGGGTCAAAAATACGATTTGATGGCTTCGGTGGCGAGGGAGATATCCGCACTGATTGTGATGGTAAACTTGATATTGTTTGTTTCCGAAAAGCCATCCAGCCATGCGAGGAAATCTTCCACTTCCTGCGAATCGACTTCCGAGGGGACGATTTTGCAAAGGCTGTCGATAAAGATATGTGTAATGTCATAGTTTGAGGCATACATACCACTGATAAAACCTTGTAAAAACGTGTAGCTATTGGTTGCGAAGTGGCTGGACTCAACCAGTCTCACACGCGGGCTGATATCGAAGGTTAATTTGGAGCCGGACTCCATACAAACGACACTGCCGCTTTCATTTTGTGCGGCATGATTGATGAGTTCAATCATCTGCTTTGTTTTGCCGGAGCCTTTTGCGCCCATAATAATCCGAACCATTGCACTCACTCCTTCTAATTATATAGAAATGGGTTGTCTTACTGAGAATAGAACTATGTTACCATCTTGCGGGAAAAATTGCAAGCGGTAGAGGGCAAAAATAATGCGATTGACAAAAAGATTCACAAAAAACACAGACAAAGGGCAGTCTGTTTAGTTTTTCAGGCTATGCATGGGGGCAGGGATACGTCCGCCGCGATGGATGAAGTCTGCGCTGGAGAAGGGGTGGACAGGCATAATGGGAGCAGAGCCGAGTAAGCCGCCGAATTCGACCGTATCCCCGACGATTTTACCGGGGGCAGGGATGAGACGAACGGCGGTTGTTTTACAGTTGACCATACCGATGGCGGCTTCATCTGCGATAATGGCGGCGAGGGTTTCGGCAGAGGTATCGCCCGGTACGGCGATCATGTCAAGACCAACGGAGCAAACGCAGGTCATAGCTTCCAATTTATCAAGTGTTAATGCACCGCTTGCGGCTGCGGCGATCATGCCCTCGTCCTCGCTGACGGGGATAAAGGCACCGGAAAGGCCACCGACATGGGAGGAGGCCATAACACCGCCTTTTTTGACGGCATCGTTGAGGAGGGCGAGTGCGGCGGTGGTACCGTGTGTCCCACAGACAGACAGACCCATTTCCTCCAAAATTCTTGCTACGGAGTCACCAATCGCGGGTGTGGGGGCGAGGGAGAGGTCGACGATCCCGAATGGGACGTGTAAACGGTTGGAAGCCTCTT
>JAVVSI010000049.1:0-7585 GCA_036654315.1 Evtepia sp.
CCATCAATGGCAATCATGAAATCATCATAGGGTTTATAACCGGCGGCTTCAATGGCACTGACAATGGCTTTTAGCGCATTTTCATCGCTTTTCAGATTTGGTGCATAACCACCCTCGTCACCGACTCCGGTTGCAGGCGTTCCAAGTTCCGCCAAAACAGGCTTGAGTGCGTGGAATACTTCCGCACACATACGAAGTGCCTCACGCCATGAAGTGGCACCGACCGGCATTACCATAAATTCTTGAATATCCACATTGTTCGTGGCGTGTGCGCCGCCGTTTAAAATATTCATCATAGGAACAGGCAGCGTGCGTGCGTTGGAACCGCCAATGTAGTTGTAAAGAGGCAAACCCAGACTTTCGGAAGCAGCCTTTGCACAGGCCAGCGAGGCACCCAGAATCGCATTTGCACCTAAATTACTTTTGTTCGGTGTGCCGTCCAGTTCAATCAGCAACTGGTCAATCACAACCTGATCCAGAACATTCATACCAATGAGTGCATCCGCAATGGTCGTATTAACATACTCAACCGCTTTGGATACGCCCTTGCCATAATAGCGATTTTTGTCTCCATCGCGCAGTTCACAGGCCTCATGGATACCCGTTGACGCGCCCGACGGAACTGCGGCTCTGCCCATCACACCGTCCTCAAGATAGACCTCAACTTCAATGGTGGGATTTCCACGTGAATCCAAAATTTCGCGCGCGAGAACATCGACAATTTCAATCATCTGTTTCATTACTAGACTCCTTCGTTCATCAAACTGGCAACAAGCGTAGAGATCAGTGTCTCTTTTGTCGCTACAAAATCAGGGTCGCTCCGTCCATTTCCTCCGGCTTTTCCAAGCCCATTAAATCCAGCATTGTGGGGACGATATCGGCAAGTCTGCCATCTCTCAAAGAGACATCCGCACCGATGATACAAAAAGGAACGGGATTTGTGGTATGTGCGGTGAAAGGTGCGCCGTCAGTATCAATCATATGTTCGGCATTGCCGTGATCCGCCGTAATCATCGTGATACCACCCATACGTGCAGTGGCTTCCACAATTTGTTCGACACAGGTGTCCACAGCCTCCACGGCATGGCAGGTCGCATCATAGACGCCTGTATGTCCAACCATATCACAGTTTGCAAAATTCAAAATGATCACGTCGTACTTTCCGCTTTCAATGCGGGATACGGCTTCGCTTGTAATATCATAGGCACTCATTTCCGGCTTGAGATCATAGGTTGCCACCTTGGGAGAGGGAATCAAAACACGATCTTCGCCGGGAAATGACGTTTCGACACCACCGTTAAAGAAAAATGTAACGTGTGCGTATTTTTCGGTCTCCGCAATCCGGAGCTGTGTCAGTCCCAGACGGCTTAAAAAAGCACCGAAAATATTTTCGAGTGGTTTATGTGGGAACGCAATCATGACTTGGGACAGTGTGGCGTCATACTCTGTGGTACAAACAAAAGTGAGCGGAAGAAAACCGCGTTTGCGCTTGATAGAGGGAAAGGTCGGATCAACAAGTGTACGCGTCAGTTCCCGCGCACGATCAGGTCTGAAGTTAAAAAAGATCACAGAATCTCCGGCATTCAGCTGTGCGCCCTCCGTACAGATGATCGGTTCTACAAATTCATCGGTAATCTGCGCATCGTAGGATGCGGCGACAGCGGCGATGGGATCATCTGTATGTTGACTCGCCTCGCCACAAACAATGGCGTCATAGGCGCGTTGAAGGCGTTCCCAACGACTGTCTCTGTCCATGGCATAGTAGCGACCCATCAATGTGGCCAGTTGTCCTACACCGATGCGTTCACAAGCGGCAAGACAATCGGTCACAAAACGAATACCCGAATGCGGACTCACGTCACGTCCATCCAGAAAGGCGTGGATATAGACGGTCTTAATTTGCTGTGCGCGGGCAAGCTCCAAAAGGGCATAGAGGTGAGAGATATGGCTGTGAACGCCGCCATCCGAAAGCAAACCCATGAGATGAAGTGCGCCACCGTTTTCACGGCAGTTGTGAATGGCGGAAAGGAACGCTTTGTTTTGGAAAAAAGAACCGTCCGAAATTGCCATGCCAATACGCGGTAAATCTTGAAAAACAATACGCCCTGCACCAATATTGGTATGTCCCACTTCACTATTTCCCATCTGACCTGCGGGGAGTCCCACATCAAGTCCTGCACAGGCAAGGCGGCAAAATGGGGAACTTGCAAAGAGAAGATCAAGATTTGGGGTATTCGCGCCTGCGATGGCATTGCCGGGAGCGGGTGAGTCCAGTCCAAAGCCGTCCAGAATCATTAAAGTTGTGGGAGTTTTCATATCGTAACCTCTTTCACCATTTCGACCCGGTTATTCCCGATTCGCCTCACAAATAATTTGCAAAAATTCCTCGGGATCCAGGGATGCGCCGCCGACAAGACCACCATCAACATCCGGCTGAGCGAGTAACTCGGCGGCATTGTTCGCATTGATAGAGCCGCCGTATTGAATTGTAGTCGCGCGTGCGACGCGTGCGCCATAAAGTCTGCGAAGAATTGTGCGGATTGCGGCACAGACTTCGCCGGCTTGTTCTGCAGTGGCTGTCTTTCCGGTGCCAATGGCCCATAGTGGCTCATAGGCAATCACAACATGACGCATTTCGTCCGCTGAAATTCCCGACAGAGCAAATTTCACCTGATAGGCAATCAACTCCATCGTAACACCAAGTTCTCGCTGCTCCAGACTCTCTCCAACACAGATAATCGGACGAAGCCCGGCATCTAAGGCAGCATGGACTTTCTTGTTCACAAAAAAATCGGTTTCATTGAACAGCTGTCTGCGTTCACTATGCCCTATGATCACGTATTTGACACCGATGGCCGCCAGCATAGTGGCTGAGACTTCACCGGTATAGGCACCCTCGCTGTCCCAGTGCAGGTTTTGAGCCGCCACAGAGATGCGACTGTCTTTGAGTGCCTTGACGGCGGCAGGGATATTCACAAAGGGGACGCAGAGGACAATGCTGCAACGCTTGGCACGCGGGAGTGCTACCTTCAAACGCTCGGCATATGCGCGCGTTTCCACAACGGTGTGAAACATTTTCCAATTTCCCGAAATGATAGTTTTTCTGTATTTACGATTCATAAATCTGAGCTACCTTCCTCGGAAGTGCCAGTCTTGTCAGCAAGGCAAGCAATCCCGGGAAGATTTAATCCTTCTAAAAATTCCAACGAGGCACCGCCCCCTGTCGAAATATGTGTCAGCTGATCGGCAATGCCCAATTGATCTACTGCGTGCGCAGAATCTCCGCCTCCAACAATCGTGACAGCATTTTTCAATTCAGTCAGTGCGGTAGCAATCGCGGTCGTACCCGCAGAAAAGGCCGAAAATTCAAACACGCCCATGGGTCCATTCCAGATCACGGTCCCCGCATCCTGCAAGGCCTCGGTAAACGCGACAATCGTTTTCGCTCCGATATCCATACCCATGAGGTTGTCCGGAATATCAATCCCCTCTGTTGGAATGGCCGCAGTTTCCGAAGAAAATTCCGTTGCGACGAGGTGATCACAGGGCAACAAAAATTTCACGCCTTTTTCGGCGGCCTTCTCCATCATTGTACGCGCATAGTCCACACGATCTGACTCAATGAGAGAGTTCCCGATTTTCACTCCCTTGGCAGCCAAGAAAGTATAAGACATACCTCCACCGATCAAAATGGTATCGACGATGTCTAAGAGATTGTTGATGACGCCAATTTTGTCGGAGACTTTCGCGCCACCCAAAATGGCAACAAAAGGATGTTTTGGCTGACAAAGTGCCTTGCCCATAACGGCGACTTCTTTTTCCACTAAAAAACCTGCAACAGCCGGAATATAATCGGCAACACCTGCAGTAGAAGAATGGGCGCGGTGTGCCGCACCGAAGGCATCAAAGACAAAGAGATCCGCAAGATCCGCAAGCTGTTTGGAGAACAGGGGATCATTTTGTTCCTCTTCCAAACGGAAACGGAGATTTTCAATCAGAAGAATCTGACCGGCTTGGAGCATAGCCGCTTTTGAGATCGTATCTTCGCCCAGTACATCCTTGGTCAGTGTGATGGGAACACCCAGTAAAGCTTGCAAACGCTCCCCCGCAAAGGCGAGTGAGAGTTCCTTTTTCCAAGTACCGTGTGGTCGTCCCATATGAGAGCAAAGAATGACGGCGGCATTATGATCCAAGAGATAGCGAATGGTTTGCAGGGATGCGACGATCCGTGTGTCGTCTTGTATCGCACCGGTTTTTTTGTCCTGTGGGACATTAAAGTCACAGCGAAGTAACACTTTTTTACCGGAGAGGTCGCAGTCACGGAGCGTCTTTTTTTGATAATTCATGTACACGTAATTGACTCCTTTCTGGCAGAAACGCACTTGTTCGATTCGATTCCTAATGATGAAAACGGAAGTCGTCTGCCGTACCCATGCATCAAAAATTGAGTGATTTCATTTCACCAAACCCGCATAGATCAGGGAAGTCCAGTTGGCGCAGGGCTTCATAGGTGAGAATCGCAACGGAATTTGCAAGATTCAGACTACGCGCGTCCTCGCGCATAGGGATACGGACACATTGGTCAGCGTATTTGAGACGGAACCATTCGGGTAAACCCGCTGTTTCCTTCCCAAAGAACAGCCAGGAGTCCGCTTGAAACTTTGCTTCGGCGTAGTGTCTGGGTGCCTTTGTGGTCGCAAGCCAAAGGTCACTGACGTTGTTCTTAGAAAAGAGGTCATCAATAGATTCGTAGACGTGAATGTCGACCATGGACCAGTAGTCCAGACCGGCACGCTTAACGGCGCGGTCGCTGATGTCAAAACCGAGTGGTTTGATCAGATGTAAGCGGCAACGAGTCGCTGCGCAGGTACGTGCGATATTGCCGGTATTCATCGGGATTTCCGGCTCCACGAGGACAATGTTCAAACGAAAGACACCTCCATTGTTTAGCAGGTGGTATTGTACTGCAATTATGCGGAAAATTCAACAAAAAAACAAAAAAAAGCATAAAAAACGTATTTTTTGGATGCTTTGACAAAAGAATCAACGATATTTAGACAGAAAGATGGACTGCCCCCCAATGGGAGACAGACCAAAAGCGTCAATTGAATTTATAGATCCGGCGCACAAGTCGGTAAAGTCGCACTGAAAAACGGCGACCCTGATAACCCGGAAAGCTTGTAAATGCGGAAAAACTTTTGTACTTGAGTGTGTGGTATAATGCCGAGTCGTAACTACGCAAATATCGCCATAAATCGGTGCGTTTTTTCAGTGCATCCGGGTTGTCCGCAAGGATTAAAAAAATGGAGGAAATTGCAACCATCATTGTCAAATAGCCCATCATATAGCGTCCTAACTTGTGTTGGCTTTGCATAATCAGACGCGGATTATGGCTCTCGACCATCAGGTGAGTGACAAGAAGCTGCTGATCAACACGCCCAATCATAACACGCTCATTGACGCTTTGATCAGCACGTCCGATAAAATAACGATAGAGATTTAAATCCATATAATATATCGTCTTGACATAAGGAAGCGGCTGATATACAAACAGGTTGTCCACATAAAACGTGTGCTTTGGTAGGACAAGTCCGCACGCACGCAGCAAGTCTGTACGATAAATGACGGAGTGCATCAGCAAATACTGAGAGGGACGAAATCTGTGAATATCGTCCCAAGTGAAACTGCGATTTTCGGGAAACACATTCGTATACCGCATCACTTTTTGAGAATGATCCTCTGCGTGTTCATAGACATAATTGCAGATCACAAGATCCGTTGGATGATCCGCTAACGAAAAGATCTTCAATTGACGCATGACGCGCTCCAAAGCGGGACCATCAAGCCAGTCATCAGAGTCCACCACTTTGTAATAAAGCCCTGTTGCTTGGCGCAGTCCGGCATTGACACCCTCGCCGTGACCACCGTTTTCCTGATGGATCACACGAATCATATCGGGGTATTCTTCCGCATAGCGGTCGGCAATGATGGGCGTCTTGTCCTTGGATCCGTCATCAATCAAAATGATTTCCGCATCCGAACCGGCGGTAAGAAGTGAGTTTATGCATTTGTCCATATAGGCCTCAGAGTTATAGCAGGGAACAGCAAACGTAACTAATTTCATTCTGTACCATCCTAGTGATTCAATAATTGGTCGCACAGCGAGAGTGCGCGTTCTGTCATTGTATCCATATTATAATATTGATATTCTGCCAAACGACCCAGCGGATACAAATTACCATAGTGTGCTGCTGCGTTTCGATACGCATCGTAACGCGCACGGCTTTCGGGTGACAGCACAGCATAATAAGGAACTTCGCCGGGAGCCGCAGAATAGGTATGCGGGTATTCACGCACAATCGTGGTATGCTTCGCAATTTTTTGACCCGTCATATGCTTAAATTCCGTGATGCGGGTGTAGGCTTCATCTACCGTATAATTGACGGTCGCATGGGACTGAAATTGATCGATCGGTAGCGATTCAAAGGCAAAATCCAGTGTGCGGTATGGCAGCCTTCCAAACCGACAAGAGAACAATTCATCCAGCGCACCGGTATAGATAACGGGTGCTTCAATGGGAACCCCATCCCAGCAAAGTTTATCTTCCAAGGTCAGGTGCGCTTCTGCGGGCGTAGCCAGACGCACCTCAATATTGGGATGATCCAGTAGGTTTGAAAACAACGCAGTATAACCCTGCGTGGGAAGCCCCTGGTAGGGATCTTGGAAATAACGGTCATCGCGGGAAAGAAATACCGGAACACGCGCAATGGTATTGGGATCAATTTCCTCGGGTGAGGTTCCCCACTGTTTCATCGTGTAATGTAAAAATACATTTTCGTAAATATAATCGGCAAGCTCCGAAAATTCGGAATTTTGGCGCAACTCCAAAATGGTAACCTTTTTTTCTTTGCCATAGACTTGGAGTAGCTTCGCTTCCAAAATCGCGGCGCGTTCTGCACCGAATGCCAGGCTAAGCGAGCTGAGATTGAACGGTACAGGCAGTTCCAAGCCGTGTACATTGGCGACCACGCGATGCTGATATGGATTCCAGTCTGAAAAACGGGAGAGGTAATCCCAAACACGCTGATTGCTTGTATGAAAAATATGAGGGCCATACTGATGAATCAGAACACCTGCGTCATCAATACGGTCATAGGCGTTACCGCCGACGTGGGATCGTCGCTCCAGTAGCAATACCTTAAAACCACCACGCTCGGCAAGTTCCCGCGCGACAACGGCACCGGCAAAACCGGCACCAATCACAAATGCACCATGAGAAGACATGAGACATCTCCCTTACTATGAGATTTGATTTTGTTCATTGAACTGTAAAATTCATTGAAAAGTTGTTTTTACCTTATCACTACACAGGCAAAAACACAAGAAAAATACGCTTACTCTCCTATAAGCCTGCCCATTTTATCATATCGCACATCAAAAAGATAGCAACATTTATTATTTTTGCTACCTTCCCCCTCAGCAAACCCCTCCAATACCGAAGCAAAATCAAAAATAGCGCAGGCGGAATTGAAATCATCCGTCTGCGCCGATTTTATATCTTCGATCTTGTGTATGATGCAAAAAG